>JANOVQ010000609.1:0-4807 GCA_031417495.1 Pseudomonadota bacterium
AACATGTTTGCCAGGATCAAACATTTCCGCGCCATCGCCACAAGATATGACAAGCTTGCACGGAACTTCGCCAGCATGCTTGCGCTGGCATTCGTGATTGTTTGGTTGCCAATGTAATGCGAAAGATCAACAGGCCCTAGGAAAAATCCTGTGATCGCGGGGCTAGCCAGTTGGCGCAGCGCCACTCACAATACGCGCCGATTTGTAAAACTCCCCGAAAGCGCCTCAGCATGACTGACCTGACGCCTGAAATTTTTCGAAAAGCCTGTGGCTACTGGGCGAGCGGCGTGTCCATCGTGACCACGCGCGATATCGATCAGACGCCCTACGGCCTCACCATGAACGCAGTGACCTCGCTGTCCCTCACCCCAGCGCTGTTCGTTATCTGCGTCGACAACAAGTCAGACACCCTCGAGCCCATGCAACGCAGCCGTGTGTTCTGCATCAATGTGCTAAGTGCTGGCCAACAGGCGCTGTCGAACAGTTTCGCGAAGAAAAATCTTAACAAATTCGACGGCGTTGGCTTTGAACGCGGGACGACCGGCGCGCCGATGTTGGACGGTCGCCTGATGGCTATCGATTGCCAGGTGAGCGCCGTTCATCCCGGCGGGGATCATCATATTTTTGTCGGCGAGGTGCGTGCGATAAGTCTCCCGGCATCCGCCGAGCTTGCGCCGCTCCTGTATTACCAAGGTCGCTACGCAGAGTTATCGGCTTGAGGCACTTGCGTCCCGCACCGACTTGTACGGACTGCGCC
This sequence comes from Pseudomonadota bacterium, assembly GCA_031417495.1. Lineage (GTDB taxonomy): Bacteria > Pseudomonadota > Gammaproteobacteria > CAIKBL01. The sequence continues at coordinate 758 of JANOVQ010000609.1, forward strand.
GTTATTGATATGTTACAGCGCCGCAACAAGACGGTACGGGACGCCAACCACCCTTCCAAATTTTCTCTCAATCCAATCCTGTAGGGCATTCACGCATGTTTACCGTTCGTCATTGGTTTCCTTTGAGCGCTTTGGCCTTCACAACGTCACTTGGTACGTGCACCGCGCACGCAGCCGAAGAAGAGTTAGTCGACCAGCGGGCCCCGCTCGTCACGGATTTCCTGGACGGGGCGTACCTCGCCGGTGCTGGCGGAATCGTGGTCACCGGCGCACACGGTCTGGTTGGACTCTTAAAGATTGAAGGCGAGGGTGCAGCCTTCACGCGCTATCCAAATATGCCGAACGAAGATTTCACCTCGCTCGAACGGTGGTCGGATGACGAGGTCCTGCTCGGGACCTCGGATGGCAAGGTTTATCTGTTCGATGGTAAGACCGCGACCAAAGTGGCAAATCTCTCTGAACATAATGAACCGGTGCTTGATATCGCTGCCGCAAATGGCACTGCGTGGGCGGTTGGCGGCCGCGGGATGCTGGCCAAGACCACTGATGGTAAAACCTGGACCACCGTAGAAATCACCGAGGTCACCCAGCCGCAACTGACCTTCCCTGGGACCGAACCCGGCGAGTGGTATTTTGGCGTTAGCAATTTGAACATGGACAGCCTGATCCTGAGCGCCACGGTGGCCGGGAAAGCAGCGGTCGCCGATACTGATTACACGCTGTACCCGGATGAAGGTTTTATTCAGTTCATTAACCCACTCGATTCGGCGCCCGCACCCACTATCGACTTCAAATTCGCACCTGGTCCTGCCTTCAAACCAGGGGATGTGTCCTGGAATGTGGTGTTATTCGATGGCACCAACCTTACCATCGCTGGCGAGTTCGGCATGATTCTGCAAACTCCCGACGGCGGCCAAACCTGGACGCGCCGCGATTCACTCCTCACCCCGCGAGAACCGGAACCGCCGTACTGGATGGCCGGCACCCAGCAGGGTTCGAAACTCATCCTGACCGGCGCGGCGGGCGTCGTTCGTGCCAGTGAGGATGGTGGCGTTACCTGGGCAAAGTTGCCGCCACCCGGCGCGGAAGGTTTGTTTGGCGTCACTCTGCTGGACTCAGGTCAGCCGGCGGTCGCGGGGGCAGTGGGGATGCTCGGCGTGATGAACGGCAGCGAGTGGGCAATCGCTGATCGTAGCGAGTTGCAGTTACTGTCGTGGTTGAAAGTCCCGGTAAGAATGCCGGACGGGAGTCTTATCATGTTGGGTGGCCGGTCCACCGCAATCGGCTTCAAGGACGGGAAATGGACGCGAATTCCGGTCGAGATTAAGTAGCGACGCTAAATCCCTCGGACTTCGGAGAATTGTCGGCAGCGCCGCGCCGGGCGCTGCGCATTACACCACTGACTGGCGGAAACACCCCACAAGGTGATCGTTCACCATGCCGGTCGCCTGCATATGGGCATACATCACGGTTGAACCCAGAAACTTGAAGCCGCGCCGCTTCAGATCCCTGGCCAGTGCGTCTGATTCCGCCGAGGTGGCGACGACATCGGCCATCGAGTGCGGACAATTGACGCGCGGTCGGCCGTCCACAAATCCCCACAGGTAGCGCACAAAACTGCCGTATTCAGTTTGCACCTCAAGAAAATGCTGCGCGTTAGAGATGGCCGCCAAAATTTTCGCGCGATTGCGAATAATGGCGCCATTATTCATTAACGCTTCCACTTTGTGTGTATCGAAACGCGCAACCTGTGCGGCTTCGAAGTTCACAAACGCCGCGCGATAGCCCTCGCGCTTGCGTAACACCGTGAGCCAGCTCAGACCGGCCTGCGCCGCTTCGAGCGTGAGAAATTCAAAAAGAACGCGGTCGTCATGCACCGGCACGCCCCACTCCGTATCGTGATACGCGATCATCTCCGGTTTGTCGCCGACCCAGGTGCAGCGCCGCAGTGGCACTTCAATGTTCATTGCAGGGCGCTTTTAACGCGGCGGCAGGCGGCTCGCGGCGTCTAACCGGATGCATTCACCGTTTAGATAAGTATTCTCGACGATGTGCACCGCGAGCTTCGCGTATTCGCTTGGCATACCGAACCGTTTCGGATATTCAAGCTGTGCTTCGATACCGGCGCGAATCTTATCGGAGAGCCCCTTGACCATCGGCGTTTCGAAGAGCCCTGGGGCGATGGTTACGCAGCGGATGCCGTCGCGTGCAAGATCGCGCGCGATCGGTAACGTCATGCTCACCACGCCGCCTTTGCTTGCGGCGTAAGCTGCCTGCCCGGTTTGCCCGTCGTAGGCAGCGATCGATGCGGTATTAATGATCACTCCGCGCTCGCCGCTCGGTCCTTCCGGGGCGTTCTTCGTCATCTGCACAGCTGCGAGCCTGAGGACATTGAAAGTCCCGATCAGATTGATATTGATGATTTTCACGAAATGGTCGAGCACATGCGGTTCGCCGCGGCTGACGGTCTTGGCGGCAGTCCCGATCCCCGCACAATTGACACAGAGGTGGACCGCCCCGAAGCGCGTCATGACCTGCGCCAGGGCGGCTTTAACCTCCACCTCACTAGTAACATCCACGCGACAGTACAGCGCATTGCTCCCGATGCCGCTTGCGGTGGCCCGACCCAGGTCGTCATTGAGATCAAACAGCGCGACTTTAGCGCCCGCAGCCGCCAAGGCCTCCGCGGTGGCCTGCCCTAGTCCCGACGCGCCGCCCGTCACCACCGCGACCTTCCCTTCAATTTGCATGTCGATCTCCTGCGCTTAAATAGACGATTCGTAAAGTCCGCAATTTCCGCTGGATTGCAGCAAAGGGCTCCTCGCCACGACGAGACCCTGGTCTCCCTCGCCGTCAGCTTGAATCAAATCAGCTCAATGGCCAGCGCAGTTGCCTCACCGCCCCCGATGCACAGACTGGCGACTCCGCGCCGCATGCCCAGATCACGCAGCGCGTGAATTAATGTCACCACAATGCGCGCACCCGAGGCGCCGACCGGATGACCCAGCGCACACGCGCCACCACGCACATTGACCTTTTCGTGCGCCAGCTTCAAATCGTGCATCGCGGCCATCGCCACCACTGCGAAGGCTTCGTTGATCTCATAAAGATCTACCTCGTGATCGGTCCAACCGATTCGCTTGAAAAGTTTCTGGATCGCGAACACCGGTGCCGTGGTGAACCAGCCTGGCTCATGGGCGTGCGTGGCATGCCCCAAGATTCGCGCCAGAGGCCTCTGCCCGGTGTGCGCTGCGTGCTGCTCGCTGGTCAGAATCAAGGCTGCCGCGCCATCGGAAATCGAACTCGAATTGGCGGCAGTGACAGTGCCATCTTTGGCGAACGCAGGACGCAGCTGTGGAATTTTGTCGAACTTTGCTTTGCCCGGTTGTTCGTCGATTTCGATACGTCTCACGTCGCGGCCGCTCGCAATCTCCACGGGCGCGATCTCGGCCGCGAAGGCGCCTGAGGTGATCGCGTGCTGCGCGCGCGTTAACGAAGCGATGGCATAGGCATCCTGGGCTTCGCGCGTGAAACCGTACTTCGTGGCACAGTCTTCGGCAAAAGTGCCCATCAGGCGGCCGCGTTGATAAACATCTTCAAGACCATCAATGAACATGTGATCGAGCATCTCGCCATGACCGAGCCGCATGCCCACCCGCACTTTAGGCAGCAGATAGGGCGCATTGGACATGCTCTCCATGCCGCCGGCGACAATCGCATTCGCATTACCTGCCATGATCGCGTCGTAACCGAACATCACAGCCTTCATGCCGGAGCCGCACATTTTATTAATCGTGGTACAACCAACGCTGCGCGGAATACCGGCGGCAATCGACGCTTGACGCGCTGGCGCCTGCCCAAGGCCCGCCGGCATATGAATTGTTAGGGTTAAAACTCTGTTTCAGGCAACAGTGTTTTTCGTCAACAAGTCGTTAAACACCTGTGCCGTTTCACTCTTCGCGCAATGCCCGTCGAAACTGGTCGACCAGTGGCCTGAGCAGGTATGTCATGGGAGAGTGCGCAGAAGTTTGAATGTAAGCTTCGGCATTC
>JANOVQ010000610.1:0-3511 GCA_031417495.1 Pseudomonadota bacterium
GATGGCCTCGACCACCTCGCGATGGCACAGACCCGCACCCGCACGCAGCGTGTCTTCGACATGAGATTCGACCGAATCGCTTTGATCGATCACCGCCGACACCCCACCCTGCGCGTAATAGGTGGCGCCTTCAGTGATGGCGCTTTTGGCGAGCACGCAGACCGAGTAACGGTCTGCCAGATGTAAGGCGAGACTTAAACCTGCAGCCCCGCTGCCGATGATGAGGACGTCGCAGTCCTGTTGGTGTGGCATGGTCCCTCGCTTGCTATAATCGGGCCTTGTTTAAGCTGCCCACCTACCCGAACTAAATCCGCATGATGATGGTCTATGCCACAGGTACAGTCATGGCGCACGCTCATGATACAGGGAGTCCCCCGTGCTGAGCGACGCCACCGACCAGGCCCTGGTGGTGCGCGTCCAGCAGGGCGACAAACACGCATTCGATCTCTTGGTAGCGCGTTATCAGCATCGGATCATTAAGCTCATTTCGCGCTATGTGCGCGACCGGGACGACGCGATGGATGTGGCACAAGAGGCGTTTATCAAGGCGTACCGGGCGCTCGCAAATTTTCGCGGGGAAAGTGCCTTCTACACCTGGTTGTATCGGATAGCGATCAATACCGCCAAGAATCACCTCACCGCGCTGGCACGGCGCCCGCGCGAAGCCAGTCTCACCAATGCTGACGGTGAGGAAATCTCTCTCGATGAGCTACAACAAGAGAACGAAACACCGGAAAAGCTCTTGCTGGTGGAAGAAATCAAGAACACAGTCTTCGCCACCATCGAGGGCCTGCAAGAGGACTTGCGCATGGCCATCATGTTGCGTGAAATAGATGGCCTGAGCTATGAGGAAATCGCGACGGCCATGGCGTGCCCGGTCGGCACGGTGCGGTCACGAATCTTTCGCGCGCGCGAAGTCATCGATGAAAAACTGAAGCCGCTCCTCGAGCGGTAACCGCTCAACAACTTTACCGAACAGTGGCAGGGCGAAATCCTATGGAACTTTCAGAACGAATTTCGGCACTCCTCGACGATGCTGGCGACCACAATGATCACGCGGCCCTCGCTGAAATCACACAAGATCCCGGCGCGCGACAAACCTGGGCGCGCTACCAGTTAATCGGTGACAGTCTGCGCGGCACCGGCGTACAAACCAGTGCAGTCTTCAGTACAAGGGTCATGACGGCGCTAGCGCACGAAGTCCTGGCGCCGCTTGAAACTTCCAACGTCACGCCGCTGCGCGCCAATCGCTGGCGACCTCGCGCGGCAGTGGGCTTGGCGGCGGCTGCCACAGTCGCCGCCTTCTTGTTTTCGGGCGGGTCGGTGCCACCGCCTGCCGAGCCATCCCGCGCGCTTGCCGCGCAAGGCCCCAGAGCGATTCTGCAGCAAGCGCCCATCGACTCGGCCCAGGTGTCCGCGCTCTCGGCGGCAGAATATCAGCGGCGCATCAACAGTTATTTGGTCAATTTCAACGAGCAGCGCGCGCAACTGGGAGTCCCCAGAGTGCTCCCGTATGTGCGCGTAGTGGACTTTGAAGCGGCGCCGCAGCCCTAAAGCGGCGCGCATGAGACGTTGCACTCTGCGGGGCTCGGTGCTGATGGCGATGCTCGTCATTGGCCTTAGGGTCGAGGCCAATGACGAGGCCGCGAGCTTAATCGGTGAGGTCGCTGAGGCCACCAAGACGCTCAATTACCAGGGCGTTTTTGTCTATGTGCATGGGGCAACCATCGAGGCCATGCGCATCGTGCATCAGGCAGTCGAGAACATCGAGCAGGAACGGCTCATCTCCCTTACTGGTCCGGCCCGCGAAGTGCTCCGTGACGGGACCCGCATCACTCGCGCGTATGCTGCCGACAAAGCCATGCTGGTTGAGCGACGAGAACCGCAGGATCTCATCGGCCTCGCCCTCTCGAAACCAGTCGCGCAGGTCAGTCAGTACTACCAGTTCAAAATGCTGCGCGACGAGCGGGTGGCGGATCGCCCAACTAAAGTGCTCCTAATCACCCCGCGCGCGCCGGATCGCTATAGCTACCAGCTTTGGATCGACGCCAGTTCAAAGCTGCTCTTAAAATCGACTGTGCTGGACAACACCGGTAAGGTGCTGGAGCAGATCATGTTCGTCGAAGTCGAGATTGGCCAACCAATCGCGCCTGAGGAGCTGCAGGCCGAATTAGATGGGGCGGGATTTACCTGGTATGCGAATGGCGAGCCCGCCCTAGCGAGCACGGAGCCGGTGGCGACCAAACTGACCGTGGGCTGGGTGCCGAGTGGTTTTTCGGTGAAAAACTCGCACACTCAACGGTTGGTTAGCAGTCGAATGCCGGTCCAACACGTGGTCTATTCAGATGGGCTCGCGTTAGTCTCGGTGTTCGTCGAAGAACTGATGGACAACGCGCCACCGCTGCAGGGATATTCGTCGATGGGGGCCGTGAATGCCTTTAGCCGGATGGCGGACCGATACCAGATTACGGTGGTTGGTGAAATCCCCCAGGCAACGGCCCGTAAGATTGCCACTTCCGTGTCCCTCAATTAATCCATCATTCAAATTCAGAGTTCGCCATGCGCTCCATGTCATATACCCCAATCGCGCCTCCCACCGAATCCCGTGCTCTGCCCTGGCGCCAGTTCACCGCCCTCATTGGCGGGCTCTGGTTTGCCACAGGAGCGACTGCGGCGCCGAACGCGCTGCCCGATTTCACGGGACTCGTAGAGCAGAATAGTCCGGCGGTGGTGAATATCAGCACCACGGCGCAACGCCACGCGGAGACTAAAGGCAGGTCTGGCTCGCGCGAACTGCCGCCAGGTTTCTCGATTCCCAACCTGCCGGAAGACAGTCCGCTAAATGATTTTTTCCGGCGATTTTTTGAAGATCAGGGCCCCGACGGGCCTGGCGGCTCAATGCCGCGTGCGTCACTGGGCTCGGGGTTTATTATTTCAAAAGATGGTTATGTCATTTCCAACTATCACGTTATCAAGGGGGCCGATGAGGTCATGGTGCGTCTCAGCGACCGCCGGGAGCTACCTGCCAAGGTAGTGGGAACGGATCCGCGCAGCGACATCGCGGTGCTCAAAGTAGAGACCGAGAAGGATTTGCCAATCCTGAAACTGGGTAGCTCGGAGAAACTCAAAGTGGGGGAGTGGGTATTGGCGATTGGCTCGCCCTTCGGCTTCGACCACTCGGTGACTGCCGGAATCGTGAGCGCGAAAGGGCGCAACCTCCCGAACGAGAACTACGTGCCGTTCATCCAGACGGATGTCGCGATCAATCCTGGCAACTCGGGCGGGCCATTGTTTAATCTTGAAGGTGAAGTGATCGGGGTTAACTCGCAAATTTATAGCCGCACCGGGGGCTTCATGGGCTTGTCTTTTGCGATTCCCATCGATGTCGTAATGAATGTCTACCAGCAAATTCGGGACAAGGGCGAAGTGAGCCGCGGCTGGTTAGGAGTCTTGATCCAGGATGTGACCCATGAGCTCGCAGAATCCTTCCATATGACGGAGCCACATGGCG
>JANOVQ010000611.1:0-6748 GCA_031417495.1 Pseudomonadota bacterium
CGCAACGCCAGTGGTCGCACCGGTACGTGCGCCAGTCAAGTAGGCGGCATCCATCAAGGCCAGCAATTCGCCACTGCGTTCGTCATAGATCCCGATCAAATAGCGCACGCCATGTTCGACTGAACCATTAAAAATTTTGAAGCCCATCAGGCCGCGGCCACGCAGTACGGCCGGCATCACGCGGAAAAAGCCATTTGAAGTGGGCAGGTTCTGGCGCGGCGGGACGTCCGCCAGGCCTTGCGCCTGTTCGCGGATCCCGGCCTCGATGAGCGAGATCATCTGCCGCATATTGGTCGCCGCGCGGACGGCCTCGGGCCCGAGAATCAGTGGCATGCGGAGACGCGCGCCATCAGCACGGGTGACGACCGACGAAGAACGCCGCGTCATCGTCCACCGTGCAAGGCAGTCCGGCCGCGATAAGCCCGCCGCGTAAGGCCTTCATCTGCCGATCATTCAGGCGCATGGTCGGGGCGCGCAACGGGCCGCCGTTGAAGCCTTGCAGCCAACCCTGATATTTCCACAACATGCGATGCAGGAAATTCGAGCCGGCCAACACCGCCATCGCCGCACTATTCGCCTGCCGCGCGTGGTGCAATTGCCAGTAACGATCCATGGCTTGGTTGTGTTCGCCGCGTTGAATGAGCGCGAAAATTTCGGGGATCGCGTCGCCGTAGTATTCGTAGTTGCTGGTACCCATGAAGGGCATCGGCACCAGGGTCGCCATGGGCAGTCCGTTGCTTTCGATGGGCTCGATCACATGCACGCGATCATTAAAGCGCCGGTAAACATCCACGAAGCCGCCCACACTCGGCATGCCACCTTCGGCTTTGATCGCGACAATATTCGGGCAGGCGTCCAACAGGCGCGCAAGTAAATCCGGACCGAAGCCGGCTGAAGGGTGGATCCGTTCAAAATTCCACAACGGCACCGGAAACAGAATGATGCCGAGATTGGTAGCGTCACAGAAAGTCTTCGTGTAGTGATAGATGTCGTCCGCGCTCTGCGGGTAAAAATTTGGCGGATAACCCAGCAGTACCAGGGTCGCGCCTGCGCGCTCGCTGCGCTGGACGGCCTCCAGGTTGTCCGCCAAGGTGTTGAAGCTCGCGTGATGAATCAGATGAAAGCGTCCAGCGGCTTCCTCGGCGCCCCAGCGCATGAGCTGCGCGTATTCGGGGATCGTATTCGCCGTTTCCGAGACCAGCAACGCACCCCAGAATTTCAATTCGATTTCACGCCGGATGTCATGGCGTAACGCGGCTTCGTTGAGGCCTTGCAGATCGGCGGTGTAGGTGGGATTGACGACATTGGCCACGCCGCGCATCTGTTCCCGCGCCCAGGCGCGCGCAGTGAGACGATCAAACGGAAGTTTTGCCATGCAGGGTTTCCTCGCGAGTTACATAGTGAGCTTGAGGCCACCATCGACATACAGTGTTTGGCCGGTGATATAACTGGCGGCTGGTGTGGCGAGCAGCAGCACTGCCTGGCCGATGTCAGCGGGCGTTGCCCAATGCCCGAGCGGAATGCGGCTCGCGAATTCTGCATCCACCTTATCCGTGGTGGTCTCCCCTCGCGACTGGGCGAGGTTGCTACGCACGCTGAACGAGCCTGGCGTCATCACAGCGCCGGGGGCGATTACATTCGCAGTCACCCCGGCGCTCGCGAATTCGAGCGCGCAGGCACGCGTGAAGGCTTCGAGGCCGCCTTTGCTCGCATCGTAATGCGCCATGCCGACATAGCTCCGCGCGGTATTGATGGAGGAGATATTGATCAGACGTCCATTGCGACCGGCTTGGCGCAGGTAGATTGCTGCGGCCTTGGTCGCGACGAACACGCCGCGCAGATTGGTATTCAGCACGCGATCCCACAGTTCGAGCGGCATTTCGGCCAGCGGACTCATGGGATAGATGCCAGCGTTGTTAACCAGGATATCGAGGCTGCCGAAGGTACTCACCGTGAACGCGATTGCGGCTTCGACGCTATTGGGATCCTGCATATCGCAGCGCACCGCCCGCACTTTCAAGCCTTCTGCAGTGAGCTCACGCGCGGTTTGCTCGGCAGTCGCGTCATCGATATCGGCGATCACGACGCTAGCGCCCGCGCTCGCCAGGTTAGCCGCGATCCCGCGCCCGATGCCTTTGGCGGCGCCGGTGACCAGCGCCGTTCGGCCATCTAATGAAAGTAGGGCTTGGGTGGTGGGCGTCATCTGCAATCCTCAAAAGAAAACCGTGATGTTCCTGGTCATGTCGTGTTCCAGCATGATCAGGCGTTCGGCCAGTCGCCAGCGCCCCTGTTCGCGCCGCCACCAGTCGCGCCGCCCGGCGACGAAGAGATGTTCTTCAAGGCCTTCGCGGCTGCGGAACACCAGCAGATTCGAGGCCACGTGGATCCGGTTCGGATCTTCCGCGTCCAGAATTTTCACATTCGACACAAAATGACGCTGCCGCGACGGCGGTTCCTCCGCATGTGCAGCGCCGGTACGCAGGCGCTTTACGCGCAGGGTGAGGCCGAGCTTGTCGTCGTCCATGTGCGTGAGAAGGTGGGGCTGATGAATGTCTTCGGTTCCGCGTCCGACATTCTGGCGAACCGGCGCCCAGTAGTGGATGTCATCGGTGAATTGTTCGAGCCAGGTTTCGAGCTGATCGGTATCGAGCAACCAAGCCTCTTCGATCAACAGTTCCTCGAACTCCAGGCGCAGCAGGCTTAATGGAGAGAGGGCGCTCATGCAGGTTCCCGCGTCATGACCTCGCGCCAGAACTCGTAGAAACCGAACACGCCAATTTCGGTCGAGGGTGGATGAATAAGCCCGGGCTTGTTGGCCATGGTGCGACCATGGCCCGCGCCCTGCTGATAGTTCAGCGGATAGTTGCGCCGAACCACGCCGCCCATTGAATCCACCGCAGATTGCCACACCACGCCATCATCTTGCTCGTAGATGCCCGAGGGCGAGAAAGTGAGTACCTGGGTCTTGCGCACGATCTCGGCAACTTCCGGCGGTGCATCTTTCTCGACCAGGCCATAGGCCCAGGCGTTCATCTTGTGGGTGCCTGCCGGATGCCACACCCGAACTGACGTGAAGCCGAGAAACGAGATGATCGAGAAATTCGGAAACACCGTGCCTACCTGCACCATGTTCACGAGCTTCTGTTGTTCCGGACTCAACGTGTGTTTGGCTTCCTCGCGCACCTGCGCAAAAAAAGCGGCCTGGACCGGTGGCATGGGCGGTGAGGGGACATCGAAATTGATCCAGCCATGACCATTTGCGCACTTCACCTCAAAATCTTTTTCCCACGGCGAGTTACCGCGGAAATCGCCATCGGTCGGTCCAAGACCGATCATCAGCATGCTGCGATGAAGGGCACTGGCGTGATAGTTGTCGCCCAGGAATTGCTCAGCCGCCAGTTTCCAATTGCCGCCGAGTTGCCAGCGATGCACGCCGGGCATGCAGGTCATGCCGTTCTTGGAGCGGTTGAGCACCAGATCGAGATACCAGCGGAAATCACCCAGGTACTCATCGAGCGTAATCGCCTCGCGATCAAAATTCGCAAAGACCAAGCCGCGAAAAATCTCCACTCGCGGCACTTCAATCAGGCCCCAGTCGGCGCGTTCGAGCTCGTTGTGATAGGCGCTGTCGAGCTGAGGCACGCCGCGCAGCGCGCCTTTCGAATCGTAACTCCAGCCGTGATAGGGGCACACGAACAGGCGCGTATTGCCGTGATCAACCCGGCACACTCGCGAACCGCGGTGGCGGCAGGAATTGATGAAGACCCGAATTTGATTATCTTCGTCGCGCACCACCACCACCGGCTCCTCACCCATGAAGGTGGTGAGAAAATCGTTGGGCTTTAGAAGTTGAGTTTCGTGCGCGACATAGAGCCAGCAGCGGGTAAAGATATTGGTTTGTTCGGCACGATAGACCGCTTCGTCCACGAAGACTCTGGGACTGACGGTCTTGCGCTCTAGATCGACGAGGGCCGCGAAATTCTGCATGTTGCTGTGCCCGCGCTATTGCGGGTGGCGATGGCCCCAACTGCTGCCCGTGGTATGCAGTTGGGTACGCCAGGTGGCTTCATCCACTTCGCGTGCGCCCCAGCCGAATTCCACGCTGAAGCCAGACGGCGTGTGCATGTAGAACGACAACATGCCATCGTTGGTGTGCCGTCCGAGCGTGAGTTCAAGCGGAATCTTGCGGTCCTGTGCGAGGTAATAGGTGCTGCCGACGTCATCCACCGAGTTCACCTGCAGCATGAAATGATGCAGGCGTTTCGGCAATTTCATCTCGAAAAAAGCCAGCGAATGATGGCGGCGATTGCAGCGCAGGAACGCCAGGTTCAGAGTGGATTCCACGCCGCGTTCCGGCTGTGGGCGCACCCAATCGCTCAAGCGCAGGCCAAGCACGTCGCGATAGAAATGCAGGCTTTTTTCCAGGCTATCGACGGTCATCGTGAGGTGCCCCAGACCGAGATCGCCGGTCAGGAAGCCGTCAAGCGTGCGCGGCGAGCGGAACGGCACTGCGCGCTCGAGCAACGGGCCGCAATAGGCTTCACAACGAATCCCGTTGGGATCTGCAAATTGGATCAGCTCGACCACGCGCCGGGCCCGCAGCGCTGCCGCGTCACCGGCTTTCACCTGAATGCCGGCAGCGCTTAATTTAGCGGCCAAGGCGCTGAGTGCCGCGGCGTCCGGCACTTCCCAGCCGAGCAGCACGAGGTCGTCGCGTGGACCTGCCTGCAACACGAAGCGGTAAGAATATTCATCCATCCGCAGATACGTGGCATCCGGGGTGGTTTCCACTTCGAGCCCAAGAATCTGCGTTGCGTAATCGCGCCAGGCTGCGAGATCGGAAACTTCGAAACCCAGATAGCCGAGCTGAGTCGGGCAGGCGTCAGCCGTCATGGTGTTTCTCTCCTTCGAATCGCTGGAAATTTTATTGTTCTGACTAGGCACGAAGCTAACACTCAGGCCAGCGCCAGCGCAAGAAAATCAGGGGTAGGAATTGAGGGAACGCAGCGACGTGTTTGGAGGCTGCGTGCGACACACGTTTGTCGCGGGCAGTGCTGATAGGGCAATGGAAAAGCGCAGCGCCTGCCACCGGACGCTGGCATCAGATTCCGTCATCCCGAGCGCAGACCCGGGATCCATGGACGCTTGATGTAGAGGATGGATCCCGGATAAGCGCTTCGCGCTTTCCGGGATGACGGGATTTAAGCGGTGGTCAATTCCGGCGGAAGGCGCTGCGCTTTTCCGCGTAGGGCAACGTTCTTAAGAAAAGACTCCCCCGCTAGCTCACCGCGCTTCTGCGCACCCCTTTGGCGTGAGGGATCAACCTGACCGGCAAATGCTTGAGCCCGCCGACAAAGCTCGATTGCACGCGTTCGACCGGGCCCATGATTTCGATGCCGTCATAACGCGCCATGAGTTCTTCCATGGCGAGACGGATTTCCATCTTGGCGAGCGGACCGCCGAGACAGAAATGCGGACCGGCGCCGAAACCAATATGCAGATTCGGATGCCGGGTGACGTCGAACTTATAAGGATCGACGAAGACTTCTGAATCGCGATTGGCCGAGGGAAACCACAGCAGCAGGCGATCCCCTGCGCGAATCGGCTGGCCGCCGAGTTCGGTGTCCGCCGTCGCGACTCGCATCAGCGAGACCACGGGGTCTGACCAGCGCACGAATTCCTCGACCGCGAGACGCAGGCGTTTCGGATCTTCGCGCAACAAGGCCATTTGCGCCGGATTCTGCAAGAGCGCGAGCACGCCACCGGAGAAAGCATTACGCGTGGTTTCGAAGCCGGCCAGCATCAACTGCGTGCCGTTATGCGCGACCTGCGAGGGCGTAAGCGGCGCGCCGAAGACAGTCGCATTCGCGAGTGCGGTCAGCGGATCGGCGAACGGACAACCACGACGCTCCGCGGACCGCTGCATGCTGTAGTCGTAGAGCTTGCGAAAGCCACCGCTCACAGTCTCGGCCGCCGTGCCCTGCTGATATTCCGGATCGCTGCCGCCAATCGCCATCTTGCCCCAGCCAAGGAGTGAATCCCAATCTTCACGCGGCAGCTTCAGGATGTCGCAGATCACCGCCATCGGAATGCGCACCGCGAGATCGGCGACGAGATCAATCTCGCCATGCGCGGGCAGTTGATCGAAGATCTCCCCGATCAATTCCTTGGTTCGCGCTTCGCCGTCGGCCAGCGACTTGGGCAGGAACGGTGCCTGCATCACCTTGCGATATTCTGCGTGACGTGGCGGATCGATGGTGAGCACGTTTTCACCCACGCCCATCGCCTCTAGTGCCACCGCCGCCATCTCGGCATCGATCACCGGCATCACGCCTTCGCGCTCGGAGCTGAACAGCTCCGGTTCGCTCAACATGTGTTTAATGTCGGCATGACGGAACACCGACCAGTAGCCGCGACCGTCCGGACTTTGCGTCCAGTGCACCGGATCTTCGGCACGCATGCGATCAAAGAGACGGTAGTACTCGTCGGTCGCGAAGAACGCCGGGTTGTTCAGTTGTTCATCGACATTCATGGGGTAACTTCTCGGGTTGCCTGGCGCTTGAATGTAGTCCGAAATGTGAGCCGAAACCACCCGCGACGCGCGCCTATCTGCCACCTGACACATCGATGAAAGTCCCGGTGGAGTAAGACGATTCCTCTGAGAGCAACCACAGGATCGCCCGGGCCACTTCATCGGCAGTTCCGCCGCGCCGCATCGGCACCGTTTCTTTCACGCGATCAACCCGGC
>JANOVQ010000612.1:0-7643 GCA_031417495.1 Pseudomonadota bacterium
GTGCCATCCGCCCCCAGCGAGTAGAGATCGTATTCGCCGTGTTGCCCCGGTGCGAGATATTGGTAGGTGGCACCCCAGGGATCGGTCGGCAATTTGGAGAGATAGCCTCCCGTGCGCCAGTTCGCACCCGGCAGCAAGGCCGCCGGCTTGGTGACCAGGGCTTCGAGGCCTAGCGCAGTCAGTGGATAGTTGAAATTATCAAGCTTGTAGAGATCGAGGGCAGCGGCGATTGCGCGCAGATCCTGCTGGGCCTTAACGACCCGGGCCTCATCGGGGCGACTCATAATGCGCGGCACGACGATCGCCGCAAGGATGCCCAGGATGACCACCACCACCATGACTTCGATGAGCGTAAAACCGCTTTGTTTCGAACGCATCGCGAACTCTCACTGGAAATGAAGTCGCCCCAGCTTAATTCATTGCGGGGCGAGATAGGTTAAGGTTCGGCAGTGCCGGGCGGGAACTCCCCGCCGACTTCCACGTACTAAGCAAAGGAATTGCGTTCCCCCGTATCGGCATGGAATTATCGCGCCTGAATTTTGCTACGGATCCACTCACGCTTCCCACAACCACAAAGAATCACGCACCTTTATGTCCACTAAGATCGCCCTCGGCCAGCTGCGCGAGTTCATCGCCAAACGTATTATCGGCCAGCAACGCCTCGTCGACCGCCTGCTGATCGCGCTCTTGGCCGACGGCCATCTCCTGGTCGAGGGGCCCCCCGGGCTCGCCAAGACCCGCGCCATCAAGGTGCTCGGCGAAGGGATTGAAGGAGACTTCCACCGCATCCAATTTACGCCCGATCTGCTGCCGGCCGATTTGACCGGCACCGAGATCTACCGTCCCCAGGATGGTTCGTTCAAATTTCAGCAGGGCCCGCTCTTTCACCACCTGGTGCTCGCCGATGAAGTGAATCGCGCGCCCGCCAAGGTCCAGTCGGCACTGCTGGAAGCGATGGCGGAGCGCCAGATCACGATTGGTCGTGAAACCTACCAGCTGCCGGAATTGTTCCTGGTGATGGCGACCCAGAATCCGCTGGAGCAGGAAGGCACCTACCCGCTGCCCGAAGCTCAGCTCGACCGCTTCCTGATGCACGTCACGATCACCTATCCCAGCGCCGCAGAAGAACTGCGCATCCTCGCCCTGGCACGCGAGGAAGCACTGTCACAGATGCAGTCCGTGCCGGCAGTTCAACCGGTGCTGAATCAAAGCCAAATCTTCCAGGCGCGGCGCGACGTGCTGGGGGTGTACATGAGCGAGGCGCTTGAGCTTTACGTTATTGAAATCGTCTGCGCGACCCGCGCACCCGGCACCTATGGCCAGGATCTCGCGAACTGGCTGGCCTACGGCGCAAGTCCTCGTGCCACGATTGCGCTTGATCGCTGCGCACGCGCGAACGCGTGGTTAGCAGGGCGTGACTTCGTGAGCCCCGAAGATATTCACGCGATCGCGCCGGATGTCTTGCGGCATCGCGTGATCTTGAACTACGAGGCAGCGGCGGAAGGCGTCACCACAGACAAATTCATCGCTACCTTACTCGCACGGATCCCGGTCCCCTGAGGCTGCATGGCGTTCTTTAAGTCAAGCGTCGAGCTTGCGCGAAGTGGTAGTGCGGGTTCTGCGCTGACCACCCCGCTGCTGGCGGATTTGATGAGCTTCGCCGGACGCGCAGCGGCACTGCCCCCTTGGCTGCGCTCGGTAAAGGCGCAGCAACGCGGCGATTATCGCGCGCAGCTCAAGGGACGCGGGATGGAATATGCCGAGTCGCGCCCGTATCAGGCGGGCGATGATGTCCGTACGCTCGATTGGCGCCTCACCGCCAGAATTGGCAAACCGCACACCAAACTGTTTCGCGAAGAGCGTGAGCGACCGGTATATGTGGCCGTAGACGCCTGCGCGAGCATGGCCTTTGCCACACGCGGGGTGTTCAAGCGGGTGCAGGCGGCACGCGCGGCAGCGCTGCTCGCGTGGAAGGCCGTGGATAATGGTGATCGGATTGGTGGCATCGTGTTTTCCGAAGTCACTCACCACGAACTCGAACCGGCCCGCGGCAGTTTGGCCGCCGCGCGTTTCCTCAAAGCGCTGATCACGAGCGCCGAGCCGGCCCAGGGCAAATCCACCACGCCCTCGGCGACGCCGGTCGCGACCGCGTTACGGCGCTTACGGCGGCTCGTGAAGCCGGGCAGCCTGGTGTTCGTGATCACCGATGGGCGGCAGCTGGGGCCGGCTGAACTCGCGGATCTGAGCGGGCTCACCCGGCATAACGATGTCGGGTTGATCCTGCTCTACGACGAATTCGAAGCTGCCCTCCCCGCCTTGACCAACTCACTCAAGGTGCGCGACGCGCACGATGAATTCACTTTGCCTGCAAGCCACAGTGACCTCCGGCAGCGCTATGCCGAACGCTTCGCGGCGCGCCAGGCAGAGCTCAAAAAATTCTGCCGCGACCAACGCATCCTGTTCACCACATTGACCACCACGGGCGACGCCTTCAGCTGCGTGCAACGACTCCTCGGCGCGCGCTGATGCTGGATCCCACCACCCTACCGTTGCGCGACATCCACCTGCCGGTGCCCATCGGTTGGTGGCCACTTGCGCCCGGCTGGTGGATTTTGTCTGGCTGTGTGCTGGTTACCTTGCTCGCCGCTGGTGGATTTTGGCGGTGGTGGCGGCGCACGCGTCTGCGCCGGCAAGCCCGGCAACGGTTAGCGGAGATCGCAGCGGCCTTTGCGAGGCACGCGGATCACCATCGGCTGGCCGGCGAATTGTCGATTCTGTGCCGGCAGGTGGCCCTGCAAAGCTTTGGCCCGGAAGATGCTGCCGCGCTTACCGGCTCTGCCTGGCTAAGCCGTCTCGAGTCGACCAGCCGCGCGCAATTCTTCAGCACCGGCGCCGGACGGATTCTGGCCACTGCGCCCTATGATCCTGCCGCTTCGACGTTCGATGCCGCAGCGATCTTGGCGGGCTGTGAGGAATGGCTGCGCCACTTGCCACCCGCGTCCAGAGTTCACTTGCATGTTTGAATTCGCCTGGCCCTGGATGCTTCTAACGCTGCCCTTGCCGTGGCTGGCGCGGCGCTTTCTAAGCCCCGTCAACGAAGCCGCGCGCGGTGCGTTGCGGGTGCCGGATGTGGCGGACTTCAGCACCTTGCCGGCCACTCACGCGCTTGCCGCGGGACCCCGCGCGCAACGTTGGTTGCTGCTCATCGGGTGGGGCTTGCTCGTGATCGCGAGCGCTAATCCGCGCTGGCTTGGTGAGCCTCTTGGGGTCGCGAATTCAGGACGCGACCTGATGCTCGCAATCGATCTTTCCGAAAGTATGGAAGTCAAAGATTTTATTTTGGCGGGTGAGAATGTTGATCGCCTAACGGCCACCAAGGCAGTGGCGCGCGACTTCATCGCGCGGCGTGCAGGCGATCGCATAGGCCTGCTGCTGTTTGGTGAACAGGCCTATCTCAATGTGCCGCTCACCTTTGATCGCGCGACCGTGGTCCAGCTGTTGGACGAAACCGCGATCGGTCTGGCGGGACGCAGCACGGCGATTGGCGATGCGCTGGGCTTGGCAGTTAAGCGACTCCGCGAGCAGCACGCGACGCATAAAGTGGTGATCCTGATGACCGACGGCGCGAACACTGCCGGCCAGCTGCAGCCGCTGCGCGCCGCCGAACTCGCAGCGGCGGCGGGGCTAAAGGTTTACACCATTGGGATCGGCGCTGACGAAATGCTGGTCAAGCAATTGTTCGGCACCATCCGCGTGAATCCCTCAACCGATCTCGACGAAGACACCATGAAAGGGATCGCCAAGGCAACCGGCGGCCGCTACTTCCGCGCACGTGACGTGGCCGCGCTCGAAGCAATTTACGCCGAACTGGACAAACTCGAACCGACTGAACGTGGCGAGCAACACTTCCGCCCGATTCAGGCGCTCTTTCCATGGCCCCTCGGCCTGGCCCTGGTTTGCGCACTGGCGGTGACTGTGCGTTTTCTCAGGCGCGCCGCATGATCCCGCTCCTCCGCGAGTTTCATTTTTTGCGGCCATGGGGCTTGCTTCTGTTGCTGCCGCTCGCGTATCTCACGTGGCGACTCTGGCGCCACGTGACGGGCCAAGGCTTCTGGCAGCAAATTTGCGATCCGGCGTTGATTCCGTTTGTGGTGATCGAGGTTGGCGGAGAGGTGCGCCGACGCAAGGTGCTGCCATTTGCGCTGAGTGGGCTATGCGCGGTGCTGGCGCTGGCGGGCCCCACCTACGAGCGCGTGCCACAACCGGTATTTCGCGACCAGGCCGCCTTGGTGCTGTTACTCGATTTGTCGACCTCGATGAATGCGGGCGATGTCACGCCCTCACGGCTGAATCGCGCCCGTTTCAAGATCAAGGACCTGCTGAGCGGCCGCCCTACCGGGCAAACGGCACTGGTGGTGTTTGCGGCCCAGGCCTTTACCGTGACTCCCCTGACCGATGACGTCAAAACCATTGAATCTCAGCTCCAGGTCCTCGCGCCTGAACTGCTGCCAAAGCAGGGCAGCGACATCCCGCGCGCGCTGCGCAAAGGGGTTGAACTCTTGAAACAGGCCGGCTTCCGCCGCGGCGATCTGCTCCTGATCACCGACAGCATGAACGAGCACGATCTGAACCCGGCCCTGGCGGAACTGGCCGGTGGTGACTTCCGTCTCTCGGTGCTCGGTGTGGGCACGCTCGCCGGCTCGCCGATTCCGCTTGCCGATGGTGGCTTCGTGAGTGCGCGCGAAGGCGGCATCGTGTTATCCAAATTAACCCCCGGCACGCTCGGCCAACTGGCCCAGCGCGGTCATGGCCTGTACCAGACGGCGGGCCCGGACACGACTGAAATCACCGCGTTGCAGACCTTTTTCGCGACCGCCAGCCGCAGCGCAGACGCCACGGCAACCGATCGCAGCGCGAGCCAATGGCGAGAACTCGGCCCGTGGTTATTGCTGCCGGTGCTGCTGTGTAGTGGCTTGGCCTTTCGTCACGGCGCCCTGCTGATCCTGCTGAGCTTCGGCCTTGGTCACCCTGGCGCCGTGCAGGCCGAGTGGTTTCGCACGCCCGATCAGGCGGCTTCGCGCGAGTTCCGTGCGGAACATTACGCGGCAGCGGCAGAAACTTTCAAGAACGAGGATTGGCGTGCGGTCAGTCTATATCGGGCGGGAAAGTTCGCCGCCACCCTCGACAGCTTGAAGCACCCGAAGTCGATTGCGGATTTCTACAACAAAGGAAATGCGCTGGCTCGCCTTGGTCGTTTCGAAGACGCGCTTGCGAGCTATGAACAAGCGTTGAAACTTAATCCCACTGAGGCCGATGCGATCTACAACCGCGATTTACTGCAGGACTTAATGCAGCAACAGCAGCCGCCGGATGACGCGAAAAAGCAGGCCGAGGAAAAGCCGAAACAAAACGATCAGCAGGGCAGCGAAGCGGCAAGCGAACAGGCCCAACAAGGCGAGCAAGGTCAGAGCAAAGCCGCTGAAGAAGGCCAGAATACCGCCCAGCAGCCACCTTCACCGAACGACGATCCGGCACAGAATGAACGTGCAGCGGAACAGGGTAAGCGTGCGCGCGACACGCGGAATAGTGCAAGCGCGAACGCCGCGACGGCCCAACCAGAGGAAGCGGAAGCCGCTGAAGAGGCGGCCGCCAAGGCGCGTGAAGCCGCCGCCGATCCCGAGAAGGCGCTCGCCACCGAGCAGTGGCTGCGCCAGATTCCGGACGATCCCGGCGGTCTGCTCCGGCGGAAGTTTTTATATCAATACGGTCGCCTTCATGACCAGGAACCGGAGCAGGCAGAGCCATGGTGAAGCGCACGCTTGAGCACCTTGCGGACTTAGCACACGGTCTACGCGGCTCCTCGCAACGTCCAGTCTGGGGCACTCTCAACGGCGCACGGTCCTCACCATCATGCGGGACTCCGTGCCACGCGCGTGTACGCGCCTGCGGCGGCCTGCTGCTAGGACTGTGGAGCATCCTTGCATTCGCGGTCCAGATCGATGTCAGCGTCGATCCGAACCCCCCGCCCGCGGGCGAGTCCTTTCGCCTCGCGTTCGTCGTGAAGGGCGAACTCGACGGCGAGCCGGATTTTTCTCCACTCGAGAAAAAATTCGAAGTGCTCGGACGTAATCGCCAGACTGCATTGGCGTGGGTGAACGGCAAGCACACCCGGACTTCGACCTGGGTCGTTGAAGTCCTCCCGAAAAATGCGGGGCCGTTAGAAGTGCCGGCGATTGCCTTCGGCGACACGCGATCCGCGCCGTTGGTCATTCAAACCGCTGCAGGTGGGCCGGCCGCGCCGACGGAGGATGGGCTGTTTCTCGAAGTCGATGCCGTGCCGCGCGATCCCTATGTGCAGCAACAGGTGACTTACACCATTCGTCTGTGGCGGCGTTATGAGCTCAGCAATGCGTCGCTCTCTGAACCTCACCTCAACGGCGATGCCATCGTGCGACCGCTTGGCGAAGACCGGCAATATGAGGCCGAGCGTGGCGGCAAACGCTACGAAATCATCGAGCGCCGTTTCGCACTTTTCCCGCAGGCGAGCGGCACCAGCACGATCGCCCCCGTGACGGTGACCGCACAGGTGTTGGAGCGCGTGACTTCGTTGTTCGAGATGTTCGGTCGCTCGGTCAAAACCCGCCGCATCAGTTCCGCGGAAGTGACCTTAAATGTGCGACCAATACCCACCGAGTATCCGGCCAACGCCGCCTGGCTGCCGGCGCGCAAAGTGCGCGTAAACGAATTGTGGGAGCCGCCAGAACTGCGTGTGAAGGCGGGTGATCCGTTAACGCGCACGGTCTCGTTGTGGGTCAGCGGCCTCACCTCCGGGCAACTCCCGGAAATCCTGCCGGCGACGGTGTCGGGCTTGAAAGTGTATCCCGATCAACCGCAGCTGAAAGAGGACAAACAGGACGGCCTGATCACCGCTGTGCGCCAGGAAAAGGTCGCATTGATCCCGACGGTGGGCGGAGAGTTCGCATTGCCGGCGCTGGCGATTCCCTGGTGGAACACGGAGACCGATGCGCTCGAATTTGCGCGGGCGCCCGCGCAACGGCTTATTGCGGTGGCTGATCCCATGGCCGCCATGCAGACCGCAGTACCGACGGCCGCGCCGCTGGCGCCTACTACGCCTGCTGTCGCGCCAACGCCAATCCCTTTAAGTCCAGCTGGCCCGCCAGACTGGCGTGCCTGGCAGGGCTGGTTCGCGGTCGCGCTCGGCGCGTTACTCGGGTGGCCTGCATCGCTGCTGTGGGTGTTGCGCCGGAGACCTCGTCAGGCGTCATCAAGCACCGCAAAAGACCGCCGCGTCTACGAGCCGCCCCTGCTCCGCACTGCGCGCGAGGCGGTGTTGAAAAGCGCGTGGGCACACGCACCGGCAACGACCCGCTCGAACTTACTCGCCTGGGCGCAAGCCCAGTGGCCGGGAGTCGCGCCAGTCACGTTGGGCGGCCTGGCAGCGAAGGTGACGCCGGCCCTGGCAGCTGCCATCCATGCGCTCGATTTTGCGTTGTATGGCCGCGCCACCCCGCCATGGCAGGGCGACACATTGGCCACGGCCTTCGCCGCGTACGCAAAAACTGTCGTTGCGCGTGCGCCACCGCCACCACCCCTGCCGAAAATTTTTAAACTCGCGAGCTAAT
>JANOVQ010000613.1:0-2700 GCA_031417495.1 Pseudomonadota bacterium
GTTCAGGTCACACAGGGTGTCACCCGTCGTGACGTCTTTGAGGCCCACGGCGGCCGCGATATCGCCGGCCCGGACTTCTTTGATTTCTTCGCGACTATTGGCGTGCATCTGGAGCAATCGACCAATCCGCTCCTTGCGATCTTTGACCGGGTTAAAGACCGAATCACCGGACTTCAAAACTCCTGAGTACACGCGGAAGAAGGTCAAGGTGCCGACATACGGATCGGTCGCAATCTTAAAAGCTAGCGCCGCAAACGGGGCGTCGTCAGCTGCAAACCGGCGGTCTTCAGTTTTGCCGTCTTCCAGCAAGCCCTTGATGCCTTCGACGTCATTCGGCGCCGGTAGATACTCAATCACAGCGTCAAGCATCGCTTGCACGCCCTTGTTCTTGAACGCCGAGCCACACAGGACCGGCACGATTTCATTGCGCACGGTGCGCGCGCGCAGGCCCGCTTTGATTTCTTCGATCGTCAGCGCACCGGTTTCCAGATACTTTTCAGTCAGTTCGTCCGTGGCTTCGGCCGCCGCCTCAACTGCCTTGTCGCGCCACGTCGCGCAGAGCTCAACCAGCTCTGCTGGAATATCGCGCAGCTCAAACTGCATGCCGAGCGATTCTTCCTGCCAGTAAATGGCTTTGCCCAGCAGCAGATCAATGACGCCCTCAAAGCCTTCTTCAGCGCCGATCGGCAGTTGAATCGGCACTGCGTTTGCGTTCAGGCGCTCTTTCATCTGTTGGACTACGCGCAGGAAGTCTGCGCCGGCACGGTCCATCTTGTTAATGAACGCCAGGCGCGGTACGCCATATCTGTTGGCTTGTCGCCAGACCGTCTCGGACTGCGGCTGCACACCGCCGACCGCGCAGAACACGGCCACCGCGCCGTCGAGTACCCGCAGCGAACGCTCTACCTCAATGGTGAAATCGACGTGGCCAGGGGTATCAATAATATTGATTCGATGTTCGGGGAACTGCTTGTCCATCCCGCGCCAGAAGCAGGTGGTCGCCGCGGACGTGATGGTAATGCCGCGTTCTTGTTCCTGTTCCATCCAGTCCATGGTGGCTGCGCCATCGTGAACTTCACCGATTTTGTGCGAGCGGCCGGTGTAAAAAAGGATCCGTTCGGTGGTGGTCGTCTTACCGGCATCAATATGCGCGGCAATGCCGATATTCCGGTAGCGATCAAGAGGGATTGTACGTGCCACTGCTAACTGTCCTTAACTTCCCTAACGATCACCAGCGGTAGTGCGAGAACGCGCGGTTGGCTTCTGCCATCTTGTGCGTGTCTTCGCGCTTCTTGACCGCGGTGCCTCGGTTGTCCGAAGCGTCCAGGAACTCGCCGGCCAAGCGGCGTCCCATTGATTTTTCTCCGCGCTTGCGGGCCGCGTCTACCAACCAGCGCATCGCGAGCGCACTGCGGCGATTCGGTCTTACTTCGACCGGCACCTGGTAAGTGGCACCGCCTACCCGCCGCGATTTCACTTCCACGCGCGGTTCCACATTGCCCAGCGCCTGTTTGAAAAGGTCGATCGCAGTGCCCCGGCCCTTTTTCCCCATTTCGTCCAACGCGCCGTACACGATTTTTTCGGCGACCGATTTCTTGCCCGAGCTCATCAGCATATTGATGAATTTGGCCACCGTCTGATCACCGAATTTCGGATCAGGGAGGATTTCTCGCTTAGCTGCAACGCGACGTCTGGACATAGGATTCAGCTACTCAACTGTTGATCGTGATTGTTAGTGGGCAATGACCGGACGAGGGTCCGGTCTTACGCCGTACTCAGGATTTTGGCCGCTTGGCGCCGTACTTCGAGCGGCCTTGACGACGATCGCTCACCCCTGAGGTATCCAGGGTGCCGCGGACCGTGTGATAGCGAACACCCGGTAAGTCCTTTACGCGGCCGCCACGGATCAGGATTACGGAGTGCTCCTGAAGATTGTGGCCCTCGCCGCCAATATAAGTGGTGACTTCCTGACCATTAGTCAGGCGCACGCGGGCAACTTTGCGCAGCGCCGAATTCGGCTTCTTGGGCGTCGTCGTATACACGCGGGTGCAAACCCCGCGCTTTTGCGGACAGCCTTCCAGGGCCGGCACAGTGCTCTTTGTTTTCTGACGGCGCCGAGGGTTGCGCACTAACTGATTGATTGTGGCCATCTCAATACCGCATCGGCCGCGAGGGCCGGAATCGTGTCACCGCATAGCCGCCAGGCGGGCGCCTGAGGTGTCGAGGTGAAATTAACCGTATTGTGTTCCGTCTAAATTCCGCATCCCGTCTCCGCATCAAGGCGCGAAGGCTTGTCGTTCCGGGACGGTTTTCCTTCGCCACCAAAGCGAAAGGCGCGGCTGGCGGAGGGGAGTTTTACGGTGCGAAAAAAATGACAGGCTCGGGAAGCTCCCGGCCTGTCGTAGGAGCGGAATTATAGGGAGGCCGCTAGTTGAGTGTCAACGACCGCACCGACTTTTCCGCTATCAAACCTGCTTATCTGTGCTACTCCGAATCGGAGGTGGTGGTGGTGAACGCAAAGTTCGGCGCATCGGCACCTTGGCGCCGCTTACGACGCCGCTCATTGTGGTAAGTAAACCCGGTGCCTGCCGGAATTAAACGTCCCACAATCACGTTTTCTTTCAAGCCACGCAGTTCATCGCGCTTCCCGGTGACCGAAGCCTCTGTCAGCACTCGCGTAGTTTCCTGGAACGACGCCGC
>JANOVQ010000614.1:0-4139 GCA_031417495.1 Pseudomonadota bacterium
TTCAACGGTGCCTGCGGGCAATGCCAAGGCGCCTATTTCCTGGCGGCGCTCGGTCGTGATCGTGAGTTGCCTGGTCGCGGCGGTGGTGGGCCGCAGGATCCAAGCGAGCTTGTGCGTGCTGGGATCAAGCGTGGCGGGTCCGGGTCCGCGATTGCTCCATATTCCATTTTCGAACTTCTGGTAACGGGCTTCGGTGAGCCTGATCGGCAACGGAATGTTCAGCGGAGTGGCAATGCGCAGGCGAATTTTGTCCGAGAGCTTAAGTCGGCCTAAGGCGCCGATCGCAGTCGAGGTCTGGTCCAGATTGGTGGGGATGAACCCCCACTCGCCAATGAGTGATTGGAGAAGATCGCTGGTCGCCAGTTGGGCGCGGACAATGCCGAGATAGGCTCCGACAGCCAGGCTGAGCGTGACTGCCGCGGTCAGCGACCATTGCGCAAGGCTGTAGCGCGGATTGCGATTGGCAACTAATAGCGCGAGAAGGAGGCAGGCGACGCCGCCTGCATACCAGGTGACCGAGAGGACGCCTGGGCTCGCAGCGACCAGGCAGGTCGCGCCCACGGTGGGCCGCACATCGACTGCGTGCGCGACTATGGTTGGATTTTTGCGTAAGGACATAATGAAAGCACTGCGCGGAACGCGCCCACTGACCCCGTATTCCTGCGCCAGGCAAAGCGGCATTAGCACCCACGGAAAGGCCGCGAGCACACGATAGATCGCGAGTACGCCGTATTCGGTGAAGAGATATCCGGTGAGGATCACAAACCCTACGCTGGAGAGATCGGCGAGCCGCACATAATGGCGCGACTCAAGCGCCCAGCGGTGCGCGACTAGCGTGCGCAGACTCAGCAGCGCGGCGCACGCGAGCGCGCCGCTTAGCTGCTCAGTGGCGATACCCCAGAACGTGAGACAGGCGAAGAGCCAGCCGGGCGGTAGTTTGAGTTCGGCCGGGGACTGGTTATCCATGCAACGCAGATTCGAGCGTGAGGTTGCGCAGATCTTCTGTCAGGTGCGCCACGCGCAACCCCGCGCACTGCGCGGGTAGCGAGGTCGGAATGGCCTGTGTGCAGAGAAGGAGCGTACGTGAATAACTCATCGAGCTGCTGAGTTTGTGGCTGAATTGTTGACGGGATAACGACCACTCACTGGTGATGAAAATCACCGATTCATCCGGCGCGAGGCGCAAATGGGGAAGGGCGGCCGCGAACTCGTCGGTCGCGGCGGGTCCGAGCAACGCGAGGGTTTCAAGCAGGGATTGTGCACTCGGGGCAGGCGGTGACTCGGGGGCAGCGAGACGTGCGTCCAACAATAAAAGCGCCATCCGTGTCCGCCGCTGATCGGCGGCCAGCACGAGCGAGGCCGCAACCTCGATCAGGCTTTCGAATAGTTGCGCATCGCATGCGGTGTCGAGCAAGAGCGTCAGATCGGCCTGCTGGCCATCGACGAATTGCTTAACGACAGGCGAACCGCGCCTGGCGGAGGCGCGCCAGTGCACGTGGCGCAAAGAATCTCCCGTGCGATACTCGCGCAGCGCATGAAATTCATGACTGCCCTGTGCATTCCCGTGTGCGGCCGTGCGCTCGGGCGACGCAGTGCCCGTTTTGAGGGCGGCGAATAAGGGGATTGGATGGTATCTGGGCAACACCAGGAGCGCCTGTGTGAGCGCGATTCGGGTAGTCGCAAAACTGATGCCGAGAGGGTCCGCGCGCGCGCCATCGACCCGCGCAAAATTTACGATTCCACGGCGTAAGGGAATGAACGAACTGACGATTTCGGCGCTTGCGCCCGCCGCAAGAGAGTGCAGGTTCAGGGGCGGGAGCACAGCGCCGCGCAGCACGCGCGTACGCCGCAGCCAGCGCAAGAAACCCACCCGGCGATCAAACCAATTTTCGTCACCGCCTGGGTGAGTGGTTCGGATCGCCACCTCTTGTCGCGCTGGAAATTTTTCCTGCAGACGATCGCGCAGAATGAGATTTTTCTCGGCGCGTGGCCCGCAGTTACTCACGATCAATCGATAAATCACCGGATTGCCGGCCACAGCGCAATCCGGCAATTGGCGCAGGCAGGTTAAGGAAGGACGCCATCTGAGGTTCCACAGCGACGCCACGCTGAAGCACGCGAACAGGCCTGCCAGTAACACATTGGCGCGGCTTCGGCTGGGATCGGTCGCGAAGACCACTGCTGCGACTACCAAACCCGCCAAGAGTCGCCCAAGCGGCGTGTAGCGCGCATCAAACCATTGGCTGGTCCGCGCGATCTTTTGAAAAAACGGATAGGCCATCACCGCGCGCGTTGGGGTCAGCGCGGCACTGGCACGGTAGCAAGGATTTCGCGCACTAGCGTTTTCTGATCCAGGCCTTGGAAACGCGCGCTTTGCGTCAACAGCAAGCGATGCGCAAGCACCGGTTGAGCCAGCTCCTGGAGATGTTCGGGGCGCACAAAGGAACTCTCGTCGAACATCGCCAGCGCTTGGGCACAACGCACCAGCGTGAACGACGCGCGCGGGCTCGCGCCCAAACGGATGGCCGCATTAACGCGGGTAGCAGCGACCACCCGTACGGCGTACTCGATGAGTTCGGTGGCGACGGGCAAGGCGGCAATTGCCGGTCGGAGTTGGTTCAGTTCAGCGCTGGAAACGCCACGTGCAAGTGTCGGTGTGAGCTGTTGCTGTGCTTGCACCAGTTCAACTTCCGCAGACTCTGTCAGGTAACCCAAGGATAGGCACATCGCGAAGCGATCGAGTTGGGCTTCCGGCAGCGGATAGGTGCCTTGAAACTCCAGAGGATTCTGGGTGGCGATGACAAAAAAATCAGGCGACAAGGTGTGGGTCGCGACATCCAAAGTGACCTGCCGCTCGGCCATCGCTTCGAGCAACGCCGACTGGGTGCGCGGAGACGCGCGATTAATTTCATCGGCCAACAGTATTTCAGTGAAAATTGGCCCTTTATGCAGTTCGAATTCATTCACCTTCGGATTGAAGATCGACACCCCAAGGATATCCGCGGGCAACAGATCGGGCGTGCATTGAATCCGTGCAAAAGGCGCACCGATAGTCGCCGCCAGCGCCTTGGCGAGCGTCGTTTTACCGGTGCCTGGGAAATCTTCAAGCAGAACATGTCCACGCGAAAGGTAGGCGGCGAGCAAGTGCCGGAGCGTGCGCGGGTTGCCGATAATCGCCAGCGACAAGTTCTGCAGGATCCGTGCGGATATCGCGCGCAATGCCGGGTAGTCGGTGGTGCTAATCGTGTTCATGCCAGTCGATATCCTTGAAATCACCACCAGTACGCTTTAAGACAGAACGGTCGCGGCGCGCGCGCTTAGGCAGTTTTCCGGGGCTAGGATTTTCGCGCACCGCGCTAAGTTTAAGCTGCTCCGCAAGTTGTTCGCGTGTGCTGCGGCTGTCTGCTGATTCGCAGTAGAGCGCCTGCGCCAATGGCGCAGATAAGCGCTGCTTAGCCAGGCCGAGTACCTCGAGGTGGTATTCGAAAGGCGTGCGTTTGATCACTAAAGCGGTGCCGACTGTGAGGAGCTTGGCGGGCTTCGGGCGCTGACCGTTCACGAAGACGTGCCCGGCCTGAATTGCGTCGTGGGCGAGGCCGCGTGTCTTGTAGAAGCGTGAACACCATAGCCACTTGTCGAGTCTTTGGTCTTGCATATCTATGCTAACGTGCGGCACAGCTCACTTTACACGCTGGAGTTTACCGATGGCCACCGAACGCCAATTCATTGCCTTGCCAATCGCGGTATTAACTATCTCGGATTCGCGAACAGAGGACACCGATACCTCTGGCCGCGCCTTGGTGAATAAAGTACTCGAAGCTGGCCATCGCCTGCAGGATAAGCAGATCGTGCGCGATGATATTTATCAGATCCGTGCGATTGTGGCAGGCTGGATCGCGTCACCGGACATTAGCGTAATCCTAACCACCGGGGGCACCGGGGTGACCGGTCGCGACGGTACTCCGGAAGCGCTCAGCGTGTTGCTCGATAAGCAACTTGATGGATTCGGTGAGATGTTTCGCGTGCTTTCCTATGCGCAAATCCAGACCTCCACCCTGCAGTCGCGGGCACTCGCGGGAGTGGCCAACGCCACGTACCTCTTCTGTTTGCCGGGTTCTCCCAGCGCCTGCACTTTGGCC
>JANOVQ010000615.1:0-13650 GCA_031417495.1 Pseudomonadota bacterium
TCTGGATCATCGCTGCACAGAAGCGATCAAGTTCGCGCTTGTTCTCGCTCTCGGTCGGTTCGATCATTAGGGTGTCGGCGACCGGGAACGACATTGTCGGGGCGTGAAAGCCGTAGTCGACCAAACGCTTCGCCACATCGTCCACCGTGATGCCCGTGGCCGCCTTGAGCGGTCGTAGATCGATGATGCATTCGTGCGCAACCAGCCCGTTCTTGCCCGTGTAGAGAATCGGATAGTGATCCTTCAGCCGGTGTGCAACGTAGTTGGCGGCGACAATCGCGACCATCGTCGCGCGCCGTAACCCGTGGGCCCCCATCATTGCGATATAGGCCCAGGAAATCGTCAGAATGCTGGCCGAACCCCAGGGTGCAGCGGAGATCGTCCCGATCGTGCCGGCCGGACCTGCTGCCGGATTCACGCCGCCAACCACCGGGTGTTCTGGCAGGTACGCCATCAGATGGGACTGTACGCCGATCGGCCCCATCCCAGGCCCGCCACCGCCGTGCGGGATCGCGAACGTTTTGTGCAGATTCACGTGCATCACGTCGACGCCGATTTCCGCTGGGCGACAAATTCCGACTAAGGCATTGAGATTAGCGCCGTCCATATACAGCTGACCACCGTGCTGGTGAATGATCGCACAGACTTCCCGGATCGATTCCTCGTAGACCCCGTGAGTCGATGGATAGGTGACCATCAGCACCGCCAGACGCGCGGCATACTGGGCCGCTTTCGTGCGGAGATCATCAATGTCGATGTTGCCGTGGACGTCGCACCCAACGACGACCACCTGCAGACCGGCCATCGCGGCACTGGCCGGATTGGTGCCGTGCGCAGAGGCCGGAATCAGGCACACATCGCGTCCCGCATCACCGCGTACTTCGTGATATTTGCGAATGACCAGGAGTCCCGCGTATTCACCCTGCGAGCCCGCGTTCGGCTGTAACGAGAACGCGGCGAAACCCGTGAGATCGCACAGCATCGCGGTCAATTCATCGAACATCTGCTGGTAGCCCTGGGCTTGATCGAGTGGCACAAACGGATGCAATTCACTGAACTCCCGATACGACAAGGCTTGCAGCTCGGCTGCTGCATTGAGCTTCATCGTGCACGAACCAAGGGGAATCATGGCGCGATCGAGGGCGATGTCGCGGCGCGCGAGCCCGCGCATGTAACGCATCATCTCGGTCTCGCTGTGGTAACGCGCGAATACCGGATGCGTCAGGATCGCAGTCGTGCGCCGCAGCGCTTCGGGAATGCATTCCGACAGTTCGGCGTCGAGGCGATCGAAATTGAGATCCTCATCAGCATCCCGCGCAAAGACCCGCCACAGATTGCGCACGGTGTTGCGGGTGATCGTCTCATCGAAAGAAATACCGAGATGGTCGCTGTTGACCACCCGCAGGTTAATGCCAGCCTCGCGCGCACGCGCCGCCAAGGATCGCGCGCGATTCGGTACCCGGATCGTGAGCGTATCGAAAAAACACGGTGTCAGGATCTCGAAGCCAAGACGATGCAAGCCCCCCGCCAGGATCTGGAGCAGGCGATGCACCCGTCCAGCGATCAGCGCGAGTCCTTTGGGTCCGTGATAAACCGCATAGAAACTGGCGATCACGGCTAGCAAGACCTGCGAGGTGCAGATATTGCTGGTTGCTTTCTCACGCCGGATATGTTGCTCCCGGGTCTGCAAAGCCATGCGCAGCGCGGTCCGTCCGTCGCGATCGACCGTCACGCCGATCACCCGTCCCGGCATTGCGCGCACATAGCGTTCGCGCGTCGCGAAAAACGCGGCATGCGGGCCGCCATACCCCATCGGCACCCCGAAGCGTTGCGTGCTACCAACCACAATATCGGCCCCCATTTCGCCCGGTGGCTTGAGTAACACCAAGGCCAACGGATCGGCAGCCACAGTCACCAACATACCGCGGCGGTGGGCCGCTGCGCTCAACGCGGAATAATCCCGCAGCGCGCCGCTGGAACCTGGATACTGCAGCAGCACGCCGAAATACTCGCCATCGTCGAGTGCCGTTGCCGGATCATTAAGCACGATCTCGAATTCGAAATAACGCGCGCGGGTGCGCACGACCGCGATGGTCTGCGGGTGGCAGTCAGGATCGACGAGGAAGCGCTGCGAGGTGGACTTCGACAGTCGCCTCGCCATTGCCATCGCCTCCGCGGCCGCCGTGGCTTCATCGAGCAGCGACGCATTCGCGATTTCCATGCCGGTGAGATCGATCACCATCTGCTGAAAATTCAGTAGCGCTTCCAGCCGGCCCTGACTAATCTCCGCCTGATACGGCGTGTACGCGGTGTACCAACCTGGATTCTCGAGCACGTTGCGCTTGATGACTTCAGGCATGATCGTGCCGTAGTAACCCATCCCGATCATCGACACATACACGCGGTTCCGTTCGCGCATGCGACCGAGGTACGCGATAACTGCGCGCTCGCTGATGGTTTCGGTTAATGCTAACGGCGTGCCGGAGACGATCGTATCCGGCACCGCGCGCTCGACGATCTGCTCCAGGCGCTCAAGACCCAGCGTGGCGAGCATCGCGTCGAGCTGTTCGCGATCAGGACCAATGTGGCGGCGAATGAAATCACCGCGCGATTCAAGTTCGGTAAGCGTATGGCGGGCAGTCATTCTCGTCCTTCATTTGATCCAGACAAGCCAATTCAAAGGCGCGCCACATAGGCCCCGTAGGCCGCCGCGTCCATCAAGCCAGCAAGGGCCGCCGGATCTGAGATCACGGCTTGCAGCAACCAGCCATCGCCCTGGGGATCGCGATTAACGAGTTCTGGCTCGTCGGCAAGCCGCGCGTTGACCCCGCTGACGGTGCCGGCGAACGGCATCTTTATTTCACCCACCGCTTTCACCGATTCGATCACCGCCAAATTTGCCGTGGTATCGAATTGAGCGCCAATCTCGGGCAGCTCCACATACACGATATCGCCGAGCATCCCCTGCGCGTAGTCAGTGATGCCGAGCGTCACTCCGCCATCATCCTCCACGCGGATCCATTCGTGTTCAGCCGTGAATTTCAAGGTTTGCATGGATTGCTCTCGCGCTCAGCTGCGGTGATAGCGGTGTGGAATAAAAGGCAGGGGCACCACTTCGGCGGCATGTTCCCGCTCGCGGATCGCGACCACCAGCGATGTGCCAATTGCGGCGGAAGCGCGTTCGACATAGCCCATGGCCAGCGGTGCATTGAGGCTCGGGCCAAAGCCCCCGGAGGTAACACTGCCCACAACCCTGCCATCGGTGCGGCACAAACTCACACCACCGCGAAACGGAATTCGACCTCGTGGTCGCAGACCGACGCGCAGCCTGGCGGTGCCGGTTGTGAGCTGCGCGAGAATAATCGACGCGCCGGGAAAGCTTGCCGCGGCGGCAGCCGGCCCGCGATATTTCTTCGCCACCACCCAACCGAGTTCCGCTTCGACCGGGGTCGTCGTCGCATCGATATCCGTGCCGGCCAAACACAAACCCGCCTCCAGACGCAGCGAGTCCCGCGCCCCTAACCCCGCGGGCGCAACTCTCGCATCGCGCAGCAAGGTGCGCGCGAGATCAAGCGCTGCCCCGGCCGGTAAGGCGATCTCGAAACCGTCCTCGCCGGTGTAACCGGAGCGGCTGACCAAGCAGGGAATCCCGGCGAGTTCGAATTCGCCCGCAGTCATGAAGCCCAGGGTGGCGACAGCCGCGGCCAGCGCGCTGAGCACACTCGCCGCCGCCGGTCCCTGCAAGGCGAGCAGTGCGCGATCAGGATGCCGGGTCACGGCACAGTCGCGCGCCAGCCGCGCGTGCAGATGCGCATAATCCTGATCCTTGAAGGCCGCGTTGACGACGAGCAAATAGTGTGCCGGCAGGCGCGTGATCATGACGTCATCAAGAATCCCACCTGTCTCGTTAGTGAGCACGCTATAGCGCTGCTGCCACACCCGAAGCCCGGCAATATTCCCGGGGACCAGCGCCTCAAGCGCCCCAGGCGGGCCCGCAATCGTGATCTGTCCCATATGTGACACATCGAACAGACTCGCTTGCGCGCGGGTGTGCAGGTGTTCGTGCAGAATGCCGTGACGGAATTGCAGCGGCATCGCATGGCCGGCGAACGTCACGAGTTTGGCGCCGAGCTCAAGGTGCAGCCCGTGCAGTGGGGTGAACAGCGGATCTGAGGCGGCCGTTTCCATCGGCAAAATATCGCATATTGGCGCGCTCACCAACAGCAGCAAAAATTGCGCACTTGCGTCGACAGTTGCGCATTTGGTTGCCTATACTATCCCATAGGATTTCACTGCATGGGAGGCTTTAATGAGCGACCACATCTACAAGAAAATCGAGATCACCGGCAGCTCCCCTGAAAGTTCGGACCAGGCGGTCCGCAATGCGATCGCGAAGGCGGCAAGCACGGTCAAAAACATGGACTGGTTTGAGCTTGTGGAGACCCGCGGCGAATTGCGTGACGGCCGCGTTGCGTTCTGGCAAGTCACGCTCAAAATTGGCTTCCGGCTGCAGGATTAAGCAGGGTCTTGCGCGCTTCGCCGCGCCACCCAATTAACGCAGAGGATCAGCCAAGAGTCTCTGGCCGCATCAAGCTGAAACAGGGGGTGTCGTCATGGCTAACCTAACGCTCCTATATTCTGGACTTCCGGCGGAGGGCCCTGCGGTAAGCTTCACCGCAGGCTTGGCGCAAGCGCTACACCTGCGGGCAGAGAGTCGTTTTATGGCAGGTGTGCGCGCCATCATCGGTGCTGAGCAATGGCGGGACTATCAAACCGTCGTCGGGCTCGAGGGTTTCGCCAGCGCCTGGCCACTCCTGGATGAGAAATTCCAGATCTCGTTAGCCGAGCGTAAGCGAGACGCCGACACCGCGTTAGATCGATTGCCGGAGGCCCGCACGCTCGCCCGCGGTCAACCGCTTGAACTCTTGCACACGCCCGAAGCGATATTTTCCTCACTCGGCTTTACCTGTGATTTGTTGCTCGCCAGTTTCGAGGCCGATCCCGTTATCCCAGACTTGTTGATTCGACAGACGCTGCTGCGCGGTGGTGGTCCCATCGCATTGGTCAAAGAACCACTGCGTGCGCGTGACTTTGGGGAGAGCACGGTAGTGGTCGCTTGGAAGCCGTCGATCGCGTCAAAACGAGCAATCCAAAGCGCACTGCCTATCCTGCGCGCCGTAAAGCGGGTCTGCGTGGTGTCGGTCGGCGAATATGAAGAGCCGCCGATGAACCCGGATGCCGTCGCGATAGCCCGTTATCTGAAGACCTGTCACCAAGTGCCGGCCGAACCGCACATCCTGCGACCCGCCGACAGTCCCATGCAGCAACTCGCGGATTTTTATCAGGCGCTGGGCGCCGATTTATTGGTCATGGGTGGCTACTCCCATTCTCGCCTGCAGGAAATATTCTTCGGTGGTTTTACCCAGCATGTCACTGAGAAACCTTTTTGCAATTTATATTTGGTACATTGAAGAACAGACTTGCGGGCGAACCGCTGGTAGAAGAGTAGAGATTATGAGCCAGAAAGACCTCGAACAATTGCTCGACGGGTTACGCGTCGCGCTACGCGATTTCGATGCCGACGATCAACCCGCGAGAGCTCGACTTGACGCCCTGATTGTGGCTCTCGAGCGCCAAATTCAGGCGCCCGACGACGCAACTGCCAGTGCCAACTTGCTCGCGAATTTGCCCAAAGCGATAGAGAAATTTGAAAGCGAGCATCCACGCCTCACGGCCATCTTGAATGATCTGATGGTAACGCTGAGCGGTCTGGGCATTTGAGCCCAGTTGCCGATTCGGACGCGTGGACCTTTCTGCGATCATCGCCTATGCTTCGAGAACACTCCGCCACAGAAAGCCAAATCGTGTGTGATGAATATCTGCCACTTGCCTCGATCTCACTGACGCCAGGGACCCGCATTCTAGACACGCGCAATCGGGCTTTGCGCGTGACCGCTGATTCGCCCGCGCTGGATTCGATGACTGACTTGGCCATCGTCCCGGCCGTCACGATAGAAGCTGGCCGCACCATAGATGAGGCAAATAGCGCGATGATTCTCGCCGGCGTGCGTATGCTATTCGTGTTGGGAGCGGACGATGAATTGCGCGGGCTACTTACTTCCACCGACATCATGGGTGAGAAGCCGATGAGAATGGTCGGGGCGCGCGGAATTCAGCACGACGAAGTCGTGGTCGAGGACATCATGACCCCGGCGGACGCGCTCGAAGTCCTCGATTATCTCGAGGTCGAAAAGGCCAAATTGGGCAACATTGTGACCACCCTGCGGAATGCCGGAAAACAGCACGCGCTGGTGGTGGCGAAAACGGCGACCGACGTTTATATCCGCGGCTTATTCTCGGTCACTCAGATTGCGCGTGATCTGGGCATCGCAGTGCAGACACCAGCCATCTTCAAGACCTTCGCCGATATCGAAGCCGTGATGCGGCCCCGGCAGGAATAAACCTTCAAGCGGGCGACGAATGAACTTGAACGCGTTGCATGCGGCGGGCATCGCCGATTTCACTACCGCGTCTGCGCCTGCGCGTGCAAGTTGCCGCAAGCTTGACTGAGGCAGGCCCCCACTCCAGGTAACGATGTGCTCACCGTCGGCGGGTCGGGCTCGCTAAGCCATGCGGTCAGCCCATGAGGAAAGTCCATGCCTGACTATACGGTCCACGCCATCCGCAACATCGCGCTGGTCGGCCCCAGCGGCACCGGAAAAACCACTCTAATCGAAGCCTTGTGCGTGGCTGCAAAGCGGATCCCGCAGCGCGGACAAATCACTAAAGGCAACACGGTGTGCGATTACCAGCCGCGCGAGCGCGAACTCCAGCATTCGCTGAAAACTGCGCTGGTTAACCTCGATTATCAAGGCGTACACCTTAATTTGATCGATACGCCGGGTAGCGCCGATTTCCTCGGCCGCGCACTGGCGGTATTACCGGCCGTGGAAACCGTCGCGATCCTCGTCAATGCGGCGACCGGACCTGATTTGACGACGCGCATGTTTATGGCATGGGCCAGCGCGCGAGGCCTTGATCGCCTGTTGATCGTCAACCAGATCGATGCCCCCGAGGCACGGCCGTATGAGTGCTTGCAGGCGCTCCAACAGACCTTCGGGAGCGAGTGCCTGCCGTTGAATTTACCCGCAGGTCAGGCCAGCCGAGTCGAAGATTGTTTCTTCGCGCCCAGCGGGGGGCCCACCGATTTCTCCTCTGTCGCAGACACCCACACCAAACTCATCGACCAAGTCGTTGAAGTGGATGATGCACTGATGGCGCTCTACCTCGAACAAGGAGCGAGCCTGGCGCCCGCCCAACTCCATGCGCCGTTTGAGCAGGCCCTGCGCGAAGGGCATTTAATCCCGGTGTGCTTTTGTTCCGCTGAAACAGGTGCGGGGATCGCGTCTTTGCTCGAAATTTTTTCGCAGCTAATGCCTAATCCAACCGAAGGCAATCCACCGCCGTTCTATCACGGCACTGACGACGACGCGCATCACAGCGAATTTACCGGCGCAGCCTCTGGCCACTTGCTGGCGCACGTGTTCAAGATCAATATTGATGCTTTCATGGGTCGGCTAAGCATCATGCGCGTGCACCAAGGCACCCTGCGCAAGGATTCTCAGATCTATCTCAACGCTCAGCGCAAAGCCTTCCGCGTCGGACATATTTTTAAAATCCACGGTCGCGATATTGTCGAAATCGATGCCGGGATCGCAGGCGATCTCTGCGCGGTCGCCAAGATAGACGACATCGAATTCAATACCGTGCTGCATGATTCACACGCCGAGGATCAAATCCATCTGCGTGCTCCCGCCCTCCCCTTACCGATGCACGGCCTGGCACTCACCCCCAAGAGCCGCGGCGACGAGCAGCGGGTGGCCGATGCGTTGCGCAAAATCACTGCGGAAGATCCGAGCCTGAAACTTGAGCATCACCATGTTTTGAATGAGACCGTGTTACACGGCATTGGCGAGCTGCATTTGCGCATCGCGTTAGACGAACTGCGTGATCGCTTTCACGTCGAGGTCACCACCAGTCCTCCGAAAATCCCCTATCGCGAAACCATCAGTGTGGACGCCGAAGGGCATTATCGGCACAAAAAGCAGACCGGTGGTGCCGGCCAGTTCGGCGAGGTGTACTTGAAAGTCAAACCGCTTGATGAACGCGACGGTTTTCGTTTCCTCGATGAAACGGTCGGCGGATCGATCCCCAGACAGTTTCTACCGGCGGTCGAGAAAGGCGTGCGCCAGGCCATCAGCGAAGGCGTGCTCGCGGGTTATGGCATTCACGGTGTTGAGGTCTGCGTCTACGATGGCAAGTATCACCCCGTGGATTCCAAGGAAGTCGCCTTTGTGACGGCTGGTCGCAAGGCCTTTGTGGAGGCGTTCAAGCAGGCGCATCCGGTGATCCTGGAACCGCTGGTCCAGGTCAATATCGCGACGCCGCCGGGCAATGTCGGCGATATCACAGCCGATCTGGCCACCCGGCGCGCGCGCATCCAGCAGACTGAAACGGGAATGTCTGGCTTAAGCACGATCCGCGCAGAAGTGCCCCTGTCGGAACTGAGCGGCTATCAGTCGCGTTTGAAATCATTGACTGGTGGGAGCGGGCATTACTCGCTGGAGTTTAGCCACTACGATGTGGTGCCCGCTAAGACGCAGGCCGCGTTAACCGCCGCGTTCAAACCAATCGAGCGCGAGGATTAATCGCTTGAACGCGGCGCGGCCGACGATCTCAAAGAGTTATGAGTTTTAGTGAATTCAATATCAGCAAGAGAATTATCTTCGCGAAACGCAACGCGCTACTCTCACGAATTCGGGTCCGGCGCGTCTCACCATTCGAGGCACTAGGATGAAATATTCGATCTTCTACAGTCTGCAGGCACCCGCCCAATTTGGCGTGACACCGCAGCAGGTCTACGCCGAAGCGCTCGACCAGATCGCGCGCGCCGATGAACTCGGCATTCACCAGGTCTGGTTGACTGAACATCATTTCATGGACGATGCCTATTGCCCCGCGCCGATGATCGCGGCAGCGGCGATCGCCGGGCGCACGCGGCGCATCCGCATCGGTCAGGGCGTGGTATTGCTGCCGTTCTACGGCCATCCGCTCAGACTGGCCGAAGATACCGCGGTACTCGACGTTGCCTCCGGCGGTCGCTTTGAGCTCGGCGTGGGACGCGGTTATCGTCAGCATGAGTTCGACGGTTTCGGAATCAACATCAAGCAGCGCAAACGGATGACTGAAGAAGGCCTGGAGATCCTGAAACTCGCGTTCAGCGGCGAGCGCTTCAGCTACACCGGCCAGCATTACCAAGTGCAGAATGCGCGCCTGTCGCCGCTGCCGGTGCAGCGTCCACCGCCGATCTGGCTAGGTGCGGTGTCGGCCAAGGCACGCCGAGAGATCGCGCAGGCCGGGCACCCGTTACTGATCTCACTGCTCACGGACGTCGAAGAGACCAAGCACGAGTTCGCAGACCACATCGATGCGCTCGTCGCCACTGGCCGCGATCCAAAAGACTATCCGCGCGCGCTGATCCGCGAGTTCTACGTCGCCGAAGACCAGGAAACGGCCTGGCGCGAAGTTAAACCGCATTTTCTGCATATTTATCGCAAGGTGTATTGCCCACCGTATCTGCCGTTCTACGATCGGAATCCCGATGGCACGCAGCGCCTCGTGACCGACCCCCAGGATGAATATCTCGAATCCGAACGCTTCCGCCATAATCGGCACATCATTGGCGATCCGGATTTCTGCGTGCGTCAACTTCGGCGCTATCGCGACGAAGTCGGCATCGACAACATCATCCTGCGCATGCAATTCCCCGGGCAGCCTATGGCACAGGTAATGAAGTCGCTGGAGTTATTGGTGAAGGAAGTGATCCCGCGGGTGTAAGGGGCGGAACTGGCGCCGAGTCGCAGAGACCCGGGATCGATGGAACATCGAATAATCAAAGCTCCGGCACCTGAATTCGTCGCGCTTTATCTCGTCACCATCTATCGCTTGGCCATTGTCCTGCGCGATCAGCAAAATCATTCCTACCGACAAGCTGCCCAGAGTTCCAGCGAAATGCCAGAATGCACCGAATAGTCCACGCTCACACTTCAGCTGTAACCTAACCAGCGAGGAAAGACGCGCCAATGCCGTTTGTGCTCACCGACGATGATTGCGAGATTTACTATGAAGCTCATGGCGACGGCCCGGCGGTCGCGTTCATCTCGGGCTTCATGGGCATTACCGATATCTGGCGAGCGCAGATTGATTCGCTTAAGGCGCACTATCGCTGTATCGCTTTCGATACGCGCGGCGCGGGTCGTTCGGATAAACCCCTTCCACGGGTGGCGTATGGGGTTAAGCGCCACGCACGCGATCTGGCCGTGGTGCTGGATACGCTGGAGGTGTCGCGCGCAGTCCTCGTGGGTCATTCAATGGGGGGCAACATCGCGCTCGCAGCGTATGCAGCGCATCCGGCCCGCGTTGCCGGTATCGTGTTAGTCGGCTCGTATGCCGCGGGCGCGCAAATCATTGCCGCCGGCAACCGCCCTGAAATGGTTCGCGCCGCGGTGCGCACGTCAACTGGGCGAATCGCCTTCTACATGAGCGTTGGCATACCCGAAGCAATCGCGATGGAAGCGACTAAGTGGCCGCTCTATGCGTTGCTCGGCAACGCGGAGTCGTTTCTGGAATTCGACGGCGCTTCGCTACTGCCGCAGGTCCGAGTTCCCGCGTTAATTCTGCATGGAGCTCGCGATGTGGTCGCCCCCTGCGACCCCTGCGCAACGACATTGAAGGCGGGAATGCCGGAGGCGAAGCTAATCGTGCTGCAGAACGTGAACCACTGCCCGATGCTCGAGGATCCGGTGGCAACCAACCAGCACCTCGAGGCATTTTTGGCCGCCCGTTTGGAGACCACCAATGCTTCAGAGCCGCGGCGGTGGAGCGTTTAATAAGCTAAATCGGCCATGCTCCACTCCCGCCGGACTTGAGGAACATTTCGCTTGATCGAAACCACGACTGTCGCGCTCGACGGACTTGACTTCACCGTCGCCATGGCAGGCCCCGCCGCTGGCGCGCCCGTGCTGCTCTTGCACGGCTTTCCCGAGACCCATCACATGTGGCGCGCGCAACTCGAGGCACTGGCCGATGCCGGCTATCGCGCGATCGCGCCCGATCAACGCGGCTATAGCCCCGGCGCGCGACCGCAGGGCGTCGAACACTATGCAACCGATCGCCTCATCGGCGATGCGCTCGCCTTGATGAGCACGCTGGGTGCCGCGCGCTTTCACCTGGTCGGGCATGACTGGGGCGGCCAGATTGCCTGGCTGCTCACCGCCGCCAACGCGGCGCGGGTCGCTTCGCTTGCGGTCCTGTCGCGACCGCATCCTGCGGCCTTTACCCGCGCGCTCAAAGAGGACGCGGCCCAGGCAGAACGTTCGCGCCATCACCGCACGTTTCTCGAAGAGAAAACCCTCCAGCGGCTGCGCGAGCAGAATCTGCGGCCGTTGCACGAGGTGCTGCTCGCACAGGGCGTACCGACGTTCGATGCAGACATCTATATCAACGCCCTGCGCCCGCCTGGCGCATTCGAGGCCGCGATCAACTGGTATCGCGCCGGCACCCTGCGGGCGGCGGACACGCCGGCCATCGAGGTGCCGACCCTGTACGTGTGGGGTAACGAGGACGCCACTGTCGGGCGCTACGCCGCGGAACTCACCGCGAGCTATGTGCGCGGTCCCTACCGCTTCGTCGCCATCGAGGCGGGTGGGCATTTCGTGATCGATCAATGCCCCGCGCGGATTTCCGCGCTGCTACTCGA
The DNA here is from genome assembly GCA_031417495.1 of Pseudomonadota bacterium. Classification (GTDB taxonomy): domain Bacteria; phylum Pseudomonadota; class Gammaproteobacteria; genus CAIKBL01. The sequence goes on from JANOVQ010000615.1 coordinate 11,819, forward strand.
ACATCTGCGCGCGCAGGCGTCACAATGCGGCGCGTGACGCGGTGCCGCCTGTGGCAGATTGCTCAACAGACCCACTGGGACAAAATGTTTTTTCAGCGCCAGCACGATTATCTCGATGACGAGTCCTACGAAGATTCGTTCAAAACAGCGCGTGCGGCGCCTGGCGCCGACCTGGGAGGTACTTGGTCTGCAGGGAGTTCGCCGCAGCTTCCTCGAAGAGATCAAACGCTTGAAGCACTAGTCCGTGGTGAGCGCGATGCGCTGGACCTATGCTTGATTCAAGCTTCCCAGGAATTTGCAGGTACCGGGAGAAGGTTTTGCGCTTCCACAATCAGCAGGCTCGCCTCCTTGCCCAAGCGGACAGTTAGCCTTTGAGACGCAGCCTAGCTCTCGGGTTTAGGCGCCTCATCAAATTACCGCGTAGGTTCCACCGGCCAAGGGCGAATTGTCTTTTAATATTGGCCCCATCACCCCACGCAATTCCGCGCCTGTCAGTGGCATTCCAATAATCAAATAGTCAAAGCTCCGGCACCCGAATCGGAGATCTCGGCCGTTACTTGCAGAAGGTCGAAGCAAAACAAGCGCGCCACGCATCGGATTGCCGCAGCCCGCTTTGTGAAACGTTGTTCCCCTCTCCGCTTCTCCGATTACACCGCCCCTAGGAATTTCTCCGCAGAAGCGCCTGAAGTTCTTCGAGATCAGCAGAGACGGGAACAACAATCGCGTCGTACCAGATTTTTACACGGCCGTAATGCATCGCTGCCGCATTTAACGCCGCAGCAAGCATGTGAATAGGCGCTTTCACATCCTCAAAGGTGATTGATGGAAGCGAATCTCGGTCTTCCGAAAATGCATGAGCGCAATCCACATGCGCGATACGCTTATTGCGCACTTCCCTTAGCTTCGCGCATTTACCTATGAGATCTTGCATCTTCTTCGAAAAGACCTCGGTGACAAAACCTGGCTCCGCGCTTTCGAGCGATTCCGCCAGCGCATGAATACTCAGGTTGCCGAAGGGTTTTGTTGATTCCGTGAGTTTGCAGAGCCTTACGATTACGTCCTCAAACAATACCGTCTTCAGCACTGTGAACGGGCTCGACTCCGACAATTGCCAGGTGCCTATCGCGCTCGGCGCATCAGCGTAAAGCGAGCGATACAATCGCCAACGCAGAAAGAGTTGCAGGAATTCATCCTCTAGCACGTGAAAAATCTGGGCCGAGGCTGCGTCCATCCGCGGGACAGGATACGGTTGTTCGGATGAATCAATTTCATCACTCATCGGCAAAATAATCCGAATCGAGCCGCTTGATCTCGTACCGCGCCGCCGTAGTCACGCCGACATTGTGATCGACCATGAGTGCGGAGAACTGCTGGCCATCGAGCAGGATGATCTTGGTATCGAGATGCGTCACGTATTCGCGAGCCTCTCTTGTGAACGATGAAGTCGTTACAAAGATTCCCTTGCGCGCACTCTGCCCCAATAAGGCGCCCGCGAACTTGTGAATTTCCGGGCGACCAACATTGCCGTCCCAGCGTTTGGCCTGCACGTAGATGATGTCGAGACCGAGCTGGTCTTCCTTGATGATGCCATCGATTCCGCCATCTCCAGATCGGCCGATCGCCTTGCCAGCTTCGCGTACAGAGCCGCCATAGCCCATCGCGACGAGCAGATCGACGACAACTCGCTCGAAAAAGGCGGGGGTGCATTCGACAAGCTGGGCCAGCACTTCGCCGACGATGCCTGCGCGCAACTCTAGATAGGCAGACTCTAGTTGCTCTTCGGGCGTTTCCTGGCTTTCGGTGTTCTCCGATGCAGCGGCAGCTTCTGTCGC
>JANOVQ010000616.1:0-13309 GCA_031417495.1 Pseudomonadota bacterium
GCACACCAGGTAGCACTCGTTGGGGCTAGCTTTTGCCGGCGGCAGGTTTGGCGGCAGCAGGCGCGGCGGTGGTCGTGGTCGTTGCGTTGGCGACAATCGGCTCAACGTCTGCGCGCGGGGTATAGCAACTCACCACCGGTAAGGAATCCTCGCCACCATGCACGAGGCTCGCGATACGCACGCCAGTCGGCAGCACGAGATCCGCCAGATGCAGCGTATGGCCCAGGGCGAGATTGGCGAGGTCCACTTCAATGAACTCCGGCAGATCTTTCGGCAGACATATGATTTCGAGATCGCTCATCTGATGGCTGATAACACCGCCGCTTTGCTTCACGCCCACGCAGATTTCATCATTGGTGAAATGCAGCGGCACGCGCAAGGTGATTTCTTCGGCTTCGTTAATCCGCAGAAAATCCATGTGCATGATGATTTTGCGCACCGGATGGCGTTGCATGTCTTTCACCACCACCTTTTCTTCTGCGTCGCCCGTCTTGATCGTCAAAATGTGCGAATAGAACGCCTCGTGCTCGGTTTGCACCAACATTTTCTGGTGATCGAGCTGGAGGCTGACAGGCGCTTTGTCAGCGCCGTACAGGATGGCCGGGATTTTCCCCGCGCGACGCAGGCGGCGGCTCGCACCCTTGCCCTGCGCGGTGCGTGGCTCCGCGGTAATTTCAAATTTATTCAACATAATCTTCGAGCTCCTCGTATTGCTGTAAGGCGACGTCGCCGCCACGCCCCGCGACCAGGACGGCGCACCACGTCGCATAAATGAAAGCGCAGCAAGGCCACGCTTTGGTCAGGGTATTCGCCCCGAATTTCGCTTAAAACAAACTCCGACTTCGACAGAGTTCGCCCTAATCAATAAACATCGAGCTCAGCGACTGGCCTGAACTCATGCGATTAATACTTTCACCGAGGAGTGCCGCCACCGAGAGTTGACGAATGCGCGGACAAGCCACTGCCTCGGCGGTAAGCGGGATAGTATCGGTGACGACCAATTCATCCAGCAGCGATCCTTCAATATTACTCAGAGCGTTGCCGGACAGCACTGCATGCGTGCAATAGGCCACTACTGAGCGCGCGCCACGTGCTTTCAGCGCCTTGGCCGCCTGGCACAAGGTGCCGGCAGTATCGACCATGTCATCCACCAGCACGCAGGTGCGGTCTTCGACATCGCCGATAATATTCATCACTTCGGCTTCATTCGCACGCGGTCGCCGCTTATCGATAATGGCAAGATCGGCATTGTCCAGCTGACGGGCCACGGCGCGCGCGCGCACCACGCCTCCGACATCCGGTGAAACCACCACGAGGTTGGGATATTCATGCTTCCAAATATCCCCGAGCAACACGGGTGACGCATACACATTGTCCATCGGCATTTCAAAAAACCCCTGGATCTGGTCGGCATGCAAATCGACCGTTAACACCCGATCGGTACCGACGCTCGCGATCATATTGGCGACGACCTTGGCCGTGATCGGCACGCGCGCAGAGCGGGGCCGACGATCCTGGCGCGCATAACCGAGGTACGGAATGATGGCAGTGATACTCGCGGCCGAGGCGCGCCGCAAGGCATCGATCAGCACCAGCAACTCCATCAAGGTGTCGTTAGTCGGGCGACAGATCGATTGCAACACGAACACGTCCCGCGCGCGGACGTTTTCTGCGATTTCCACCATCACCTCGCCGTCGCTGAAGCGGCTCACCGTCGCCTTGCCCAGCGGCGCCTGCAAATGTGCCGCGATTGCCCGCGACAACACCGGATTGGAGTTGCCCGCGAACAGCATCATCGCGGAGCGATTAAAGGCCATGGGCAGGTCCTCGCGTCAATCCCTGGTCAGGATCGCGCCGGTCTCAGACTTCGGTTAACCATGGCCACCAGAGGGGACCATTAAAAATTGGCTGGGGAGCCAGGATTCGAACCTGGGAATGCCGAGATCAAAACCCGGTGCCTTACCACTTGGCGACTCCCCAATCGCAAATCACATCTTAACTTACGGATCACCCCCGCTGCGCGAGTGCCAAACGCTCACACAAGGGAGAACGGTTACATCCTGCCGCCACAAACCAAGTCCATTGGGATGGCACCTGGTGGCCGACAATCGTAGCGGCCGCCTCACTCTCAAATTCCGCAAAAATACAGGCCCCAGTGCCGCTCATACGCGCCGGGGCAAACTTCGTTAGCCAATCGAGCGCCTGCGCTACCGCTGGGAAAAGTCGGCGGGTCACCGGCTCACAGTCGTTATGCGCGGCGGTGGGCGAAAGGCCGTGGATTGTGCTGACAGGCGTATTGCGTGTCAATTCAGGATCGCCGAAAACTGCCCCGGTTGGGACCTGGCAGGCGGGATGGATCACCAGAAACCAGGGTTCCGGCAGATCGACTGGCGTTAAGCGTTCGCCGACACCTTCTGCCCATGCGGCCTGACCGTGCACGAACACCGGCACATCCGCGCCCAGCTGAAGGCCTAAGGTCGCCAGCGCCGCCAGCGAAAGATGGGTGTCCCATAATTCATTCAGAGCGACCAGCACCGTCGCCGCATTGGAGCTGCCGCCGCCCAGCCCACCCCCCAGCGGTAGCCGCTTATGGGTCCGGATGTCGGCGCCGTGGGAGGTCCCGGTCGCCAGCTGCAACAGTCGTGCGGCGCGCACTACGAGGTCGGTCTCCGCCGGCACACCGGGCAGTTCGTTCAGGCGGCGAATTTCCCCGTCGCCGCGCACAGCGAATTCCAAATCGTCGCCCATGCTCAGGAACTGGAACATCGTCTGCAGCAGGTGATAGCCATCGGCCCGCCGGCCCACCACGTGCAGGAACAGATTCACCTTGGCCGGCGCCGGCCAGGGTGTCGCGAGTAATGAGTTCATCGCGGAGGGGTCGGCCAAGCGGTAATCACCAAGGTCAGTTTAAGGGTGCCCCCTAATAGAAATAGCTTACGCGGCAAATCGAGCCCTTCGACGGTCTGATATTCGAGCACGCTGATCCGCCAGCCATCTTGCGCCAGGTCGCGCAACCGGCCTTGGTCGTCGAGCGACAGCTGCGTCACCTTGTGTCCGGGAACTGGCAGGCCGACCACCCAATAGCGAGCGCCTGCTACCGGCAATGCCCATTTAAGATGGGAAGTCATCAGGGTATCCAAATCGGGGGCCTGGAAGGAGTCGCCATTGGGGGCGACCAGCGAAACTGCCCTGTCATCGCCGCTGAGCTGAAAAGTCCCCTGCGCCAAGGGGGCGATCAGACGCAACTCAAACTGCGCTCCGGCCTGCTGCCATTGTAGTTTCGCCTGCGCACCTTCAAGGTCGCGTTGCACAGCAATGCGCCCACTCAACACAAACTGCTCGCGCGACGACAGCAACGCCTGGCGCGCCTCCCACTTCGCGTATTTGGGCTCGACTGCGCTCGGCGTAGGCGGCGGCGCCAGCTGGGCACAACCTCCCAGCAGGCCGATTAGCCACCACCCGCGCGGCATTCTCACGGGTTAAGGCGTTTAATCGCGTCGAGAATTTTCTGGTCTTCCGGATGGGATTCGAGCGCGCTGTCCCACACCGCGCGCGCGTCCTGCCGGCGCCCAAGCACCCATAACACCTCACCGAGGTGCGCGGCGACCTCAGGATCGTCGCGTTGTGCACGCGCCTTCTGCAGGTAGGGCACCGCCTCTTCGAGACGCCCCAAGCGATAGAGCACCCAGCCCATGCTATCCAGCACATAGAAGTTGTCAGGGATGAGGGCGAGCGCACGTTTGATTAAGTCATGGGCCTCGGCATACCGCGCGGTGCGATCGGCCAAGGTGAAGCCCAGTGCATTCAACGCGTCGGTGTTATCCGGCTCGCGCTTGAGGATTTCGCGCAGGTCGGCCTCCAGTACGTCCAGGCGATTCATGCGTTCGGCGAGCATCGCGCGGCTGTAGAGCAAGGTGGAGTCGTAAGTCCCATTCAATGCCCTATCGAACACCGCCATCGCCTTCGCGTAGTCCTGCTGCTCCGCGAGGATTTCGGCCTCGACTAGCACGACTTGACGCCGCTGTTCATCGGAATCGGGTTTCAGCGCGGCGAGAACTGCCTGTGCCTCGGCCACCTTCTTTTGGCTTGCGAACAACACGGCCATGCGCACCTGCGCCTGGAACAAACTGGCGCCGGCAGTCACTTCGCGGTACGCCTGGAGTGCTACCGCTGGCTGTTTGCGGACTTCTGCGATCTGCCCGAGATAGAAGTTGGCGTCATCCTTGCGTTCAGGATAGCGCCGCATCTCAATGAAATTCTTTTCGGCGGCCGGTAGGCGATTGGTCTGCAGATTCAACAGGCCAAGTGCATAGAGCACATCGGTGCTATCAGGTGCCTGTCGCTTAAGCCGCGTAAATTGCACGCGCGCCTCGTCGAAACGATTTGCTTCAGCGAGCAGACGCGCGTAGAGCAGGCGCAACCCGAATTCCTGCGGGGTACGCGCCAAGGCTTTTTCGAGGAACTGCAAGGCCTCGTTAATTTCACCCTGTTTTTGCAGGGCCCCTACATAGGCCAAGGCGATCGTCGGATTGATATCCGCCTTGGCGACCAGCTGTGCCATGGCGTTACGCGAAGCCTCGAGTTTGTCCGCGCGCAACGCAAGCACTGCATAAACCAGCAAGGTATCGGGATCGTTAATCTTCTTATCGAGCACCTGCTCCATCACCGCCAGCGCGGTTTCTTTGTCCTCCTCGCGGCCAAGGAGGTTCGCAATCATCCTGAGTTTCGTGCCTTCAGCACTGTGATCATGGGCTAGCACGTACTTCAGATGTTCGATCGCCGGCCCCGCCCTACCTTCACGGACATACATTGCCGCCGCAATCTGACGCGCTTCAAGATTGGTGGGGGCCAAAGCCACCCAACGTTCGGCGGCGGCCAAGGCCGCGACACTGTCGTGGGCATACAGCGCTATCTTGGTTGCCCGCTCAGCGAGCGCAGGATCGTTGGTAGTTGCCGCTAGTTTCGAATATTGGCTGACCGCAAACGGCAGTTGTTCGCGTTGCCCGGCAAACTCGGCGCTGAGAATGCGATAGAGCGGGTCAGCTTCCAGGTGCTCTGAAGTACTCGCCACGCTGGGGTACTGGAGTAAGTCCTCGGCGAGAGGAGCACCCATCGCCACTTGCTCCGCGTGCGCTAAATTCGGGGCCGCGGGGGGAGGCGCAACGGGCGCCCGCGCACAGGCCGCGAACAGCAGGCATGCGCTGACCACGCTCACCAGGTGCGCGCCACGTATCGAACTCGCGGACATTGAAATCAACCCGACTCCTCGTCATTTTTGCGCGACCGCGGCTTCGCGGCACAGGCGCCGATCGACACCGAAAGTCGTGCCCATCGCCGCCGCGAATACAGCGACCTTCCTGGGTTAAACTATAACCCAGCCGGCCTCCTAAAGCCGTGCTTTACCAGCCCGCTCTCAACCTGACTCTACAAATCGCCCATCCGCCAAATCGACGGCGCTGTGGCACTGAAACCAGCGACATGCCGATTTTTGTCTTCGGGATGAATCATCAGACGGCGCCCCTGGCGGTGCGTGAGCAGGTGGCGTTCACCCCTGACCAACTGCCCAGCGCGCTGCGCGCATTACACACCGAACTCGGCGTTAGCGAGGCCGTGATCCTGTCGACCTGCAATCGCACGGAGGCCTACGTTGTCGCCGAGTCGCGTAGTGAGAGACTGTTGGCGAACTGGTTAGTTCGCCATCATGCGCTGGCCGACGGGTCATTGTCTGAGCATTGTTATTTGCATGCGGATTCGGCGGCAGTCCGCCACACCTTGCGCGTGGCGTGCGGGCTCGATTCCATGGTGCTCGGGGAACCCCAGATTCTGGGTCAGATCAAAGCCGCCTATCGCAGCGCAGTTGAACACCACACCACGGGCAAACAACTCAATAAGCTGCTGCAATACACCTTCGCTATCGCCAAACAGGTGCGCACTGAGACCGCGATAGGTGCTGCCCCAGTCTCCGTGGCGTATGCCGCCGTGCGCTTGGCACGTCAGGTTCATGGCGATCTCAGCGCGTGCCGGGCGCTGCTAATTGGGGCCGGCGACACCATCGAACTAGTCGCCCAGCACCTCACGCGGCAAGGGATCGGGACCCTCACCATTGCCAATCGCACCTTAGCTAGAGCGACGGCCTTAGCCCACGCCTTACAGGCCCAGGCAGTGAGCCTCGCCGCCATCCCTGAGCAGCTCGCACAGGCGGACATTGTCGTTACCTCAACCGCCAGCAGCAGCGTGTTAGTTACCCGCGCGATGCTTGAAAACGCGGTGCGGGCGCGGCGCTTCGCGCCAATGTTCGTGGTCGATTTGGCGGTTCCGCGCAATGTGGAAGCAAGCGCCGCAGCTGTGGAGGATGTTTATCTCTATACGATTGACGATCTGAATCGGGTAATCACGGATAACCTGGAGATTCGCCAGGCGGCCGCCGCTCAAGCCGAAGAGATCGTCGAAGCGCGCGCGGCTGGCTTCATGGATTGGGTACAGTCGCTCGATGGCAACGCGCTCATTGTCGCCTACCGCCGCCAAGTGGATGCGCTGGTAGAGAGAGAGCTTGAGAAAGCCCAACGCCGGCTCGTGAAGGGCACCGAGATCACCGCTGTGTTACAGGGCTTGAGCCGCGCGCTCGCCAACAAATTGATCCACCATCCACTTACCAAAATACGCGAAGCGGCAGGTGAGGGGCGTTCCGAATTGATTTTAAGTGCGCGCGAGTTGCTCGCCATTGAGGATGACAGCGAATTGTGATGAAGGATTCTCTGAAACGAAAATTGGCGGTCTTGAGCGAGCGCCGCGATGAACTGGATGCCCTGCTCGCCGCCCCCGAGATCATCCACCAGCAAGAACGCTTTCGCGGTTTGTCGCGCGAGCGCGCGGAAATCGATCCGGTGGTCGGGCAATACAGTGAGTACCAGCAGGCTGAGGCCGAGCTCGGGCAGGCCGAGGCCATGCTGAAAGAGGATGATCCCGAGCTGCGCGGCTTGGCGGGAGAGGAGATCGGGCTTTGCCGCGCGCGCCTCGAAACGCTTGGGGCAGCGATTAATCTTCTGTTGATCCCGAAGGATCCTGCCGACGACTCCAATATTTTCCTGGAAATACGCGCCGGCACTGGCGGTGACGAAGCCGGTCTTTTTGCCGGCGTCTTGTTTCGCATGTATAGCAAGTTCGCCGAACGGCGCGGCTGGCAAGTGGAACTCCTGAGCGCCAATGCGAGCGAAGTGGGCGGCTATAAAGAAGTGATTGCGCGAGTGATCGGACACGGCGCGTACTCGGTACTCAAGTTCGAATCCGGTGCGCATCGCGTGCAAAGAGTCCCGGCCACGGAATCTCAAGGGCGAATTCACACCTCTGCCTGCACGGTCGCCATCCTGCCGGAGATGGACGAAATTACCGACATTGAAATCAATCCGGCGGATCTCAAAGTCGATACCTTTCGTGCCTCGGGCGCAGGTGGGCAGCACGTTAACAAGACAGATTCCGCAATCCGCCTTACCCATCTGCCAACCGGGGTGGTCGTCGAATGCCAGGACGAGCGTTCGCAACATAAGAATCGAGCGCGCGCGATGAGCCTGTTGAAAGCACGCCTGCTGCAGGCCCAGCGTGATCGCCAAACTGCGGAACAGGCGCAGAACCGCCGAAATCTCGTCGGCTCGGGGGATCGCTCTGAACGCATTCGGACGTACAATTTCCCGCAGGGCCGGATCACCGATCACCGGATCAACCTCACGGTGTACAAGCTGGACGGAGTGCTTGAAGGAGACCTGGATTTGGTCGTCAAACCGCTGCTTAACGAGCACCAGGCGGACCTGATGGCGCAAATGTCCGATGCTTGAGCAAGCACGCGCGACGCGCTCGACCATTCGCACGCTATTGCAGCACGCGGCAGGAAAGCTCGCCCAGCTCCCCACGCCACACCTCGATGCAGAGGTGCTTCTCGGCCATACCCTCAAGTATTCCCGCGCCGACCTCATCTGTCAGCGCGATGAAATCGTAGACGTTGCAGAGTGCGCAAGGTTTGCAGAACTGGTCGCGGCACGCGCAGCCGGTCGACCAATTGCGCATCTGCGTGGCACCCAGGAATTCTGGTCGTTGGAGTTGCTGATCACCAACGCTGTGCTGGTGCCACGCAGCGAATCGGAGCTTTTAGTCGAGCTCGTGCTTGAGCGCTGTGCGCCAACGGCTGAACTTTCGATTGCCGATCTCGGCACCGGCAGCGGCGCCATTGCGCTCGCCATTGCGAGTGAACGACCGCAGGCGAGGGTGCTCGCCGTAGAGCGCTCGGCCGCCGCACTCGCGGTTGCACGCGCGAATGCGGCGCACCTCGCCATTCCGAATGTGTCCTTCGTGCAGGGCAATTGGCTCGCAGCACTGCGTCTGCAGCAGTTCGATTTCATCGTCGCCAACCCACCCTATGTGGCCGATACGGATCCTCTGCTGGAGAGGATTGGCTTACGCTTCGAGCCGCGCGCCGCACTGGCCGCTGGCGCCGATGGCTTGGCGGCGTTGCGCGTCATCGCGTGCACCGCCTTAGGCCACCTGCGAACCCAGGGCTGGTTGCTGTTGGAGCACGGGGCAACGCAAGGCGCCGCCGTACGCCGCTTCCTTGCGCAAGCAGGCTGCACGGAAATTACGACCGCAAGGGATCTCGCGGATTTGGAACGCGTGAGTTATGGCCGGAAAAATCTCGAAGAAAGGCTCTGAACATGGATGACGAAACTCTCCTGCGTTACAGCCGCCAAATTCTCTTGCCCGAAATCGACATCGACGGTCAGCAGCGCTTGCTCGAGTCGAGCGCGGCGGTGTTCGGACTGGGCGGTCTCGGATCACCGGTCGCGCTGTACCTCGCCGCTGCCGGCGTCGGCCGTTTAGTGTTGGTGGATTTTGATCACGTTGAGCTGTCAAATCTGCAGCGGCAGATTATTCACCAGACCGGCGACTTAGGGCGTTTGAAAGTCGAGTCGGCCCGGGACAAGGTGCAGGCGATTAATCCGCACGTAAAAATCGAAACCGTCGCGCGAGTCCTCGCAGGGCAGGAACTCGAGTCACTCATCGCCAAGGTCGATGTGGTGCTCGATGGCACGGACAATTTCCCCACCCGCTTCGCGCTGAACGCCGCCTGCTATACGCAGCAGAGACCGCTGGTTTCGGGGGCCGCGATCCGTTTCGAGGGTCAAGTCAGTGTGTACTATCCGGGCCAGGCCGACAGCCCCTGTTACCGCTGTCTGTATGACGATGATGGCGGTACTAACGAGACCTGCACCCAAACCGGCGTCGTCGCGCCGCTGCTCGGCATCGTCGGCAGCGTGCAGGCGCTCGAGGCGCTCAAGGTGTTGCTGAAAGTGGGGTCCGTTTTGAAAGGACGGCTATTGCTGCTCGATGCCCTGAACATGGAATGGCACACCATGAAATTCCAGCGTGATCCGGCCTGTCCGGTGTGCGGCACTCCCAACAATACAGTCTGAAACTACGCGCGCCGTTAACGTAGATTCCTATGGCAATGCCTTGGTCACCCTGCGGAGGGTATTTAAATGCTAGTCGGAACACTGGTCGTTTTACTGATACCGGTCGCGCTCGGACTTTACGGGGTGGTGATTTATAACAGCCTGGTCTCGCTCAAGCACAGCACGGCCAAGGCCTGGTCGAACATCGACGTACTACTCAAACAGCGCCACGATGAATTGCCCAAGCTGGTGGAAGTCGCCAGACAATACATGGCCTTCGAGAAAGACACCTTGGCGCGCGTGATCAGCGCGCGTTCGGCGGTGTTCAATGCGCGGGAAACCGGCGATGTGGCAGAAGTCGGTAAAGCCGAGTCGCAGCTGCGCCAAGGGCTCGGCAATTTTTTTGCGCTGGCCGAACAATACCCTGCGCTGAAGGCCGACGAGAATTTCCAGCATCTGCGCGAGCGCATCACGGGTCTGGAAAATATGATCGCCGACCGCCGCGAGTTCTATAACGAATCAGCCAACCTCAATAATGTGCGAATCGAACAGTTTCCAGACCTCCTCATTGCGCGGATTTTCGCCTTCAAAGCGCAGACTTTGCTGGAATTCACCGAGGGAGAGACGCGTGAGGTCGATCTAAAATCGCTTTTCAGCTGACGCCGCTGAGCGTTTTTGCGCGCTTCCATGTCGTTGCTCGCGCGAGTGGCCAGTGCACCAGCGGCCGAGTTCTGGTGGGGCCTGCTTGTTTTGCTGGGCGCGGTGTTCGCCGCTAGTTGGCAGACGCTGCGAAAATTGGGCCACAAACGCCTGATGGAAGACACCCCCACTTCTCTGATCCGTTCTGCCGCCCAGGGCTATGTGGAGCTGCAAGGCCATGCGGCGTTGCTCGCTGGCGATCCCATCATCGCGTCGCTGTCCAGGCAGCAATGTGTCTGGTACGCCTATCACATCGAGCGCAAGGAGCGCGCGACGAATCAGCGCGGACAAACTGTGACCCGCTGGCAAACGATTGAGCGTGGCGTTAGCGAGGAACTCTTTGCGCTGGTCGATCCCACGGGCCAGTGCGTGATCGATCCCGATGGTGCGCAAGTGACCGCCTCCTATCGAAATTGTTGGTATGGGCAGTCGCCCCAACCACCACGGATGGCGGAACCCGCAGCATGGAGCGCTTGGCTGGGTCTGGCCGGCCTCGGCCGCACCCATCGTTACACCGAAGAACGAATCGCGATCGGTTCACCACTTTACGCGTTGGGTTTGTTTCGGAGTCACGCCGGCGCAAGGCCAATTTCTAATGCGGAAGAGATCGCGGCGCTCTTGCGTGAATGGAAGCGCGATCAACGCACTTTGAAAGCACGCTTCGATGAAAATCACGATGGCGCGATAGATGCCGCGGAATGGGCCGCCGCGCGGCGCGCCGCCGAACAGGACGTGATGCGCACCCCGTCGACGAGCAACCTCCCGCCGGCAGTCGATACCTTGGTCGACCCCGGCGACTCCTTGCGACCCTACATTTTGTCCGCAACGACCGAACAAGCGCTGACGACGCGCGCCAACCGGCAAATTGTCATGTGGGGTTTGTGCGCATTTGCGGGCGCGACGCTCGCGCTGTGGGCGCTGGTGGCGCGCCTGTAAACCTCATCGAACCACCCACTCGTCATCATCATTCAGCGTGAGGCACACTGGACGCCCGTGCTGTTTCCGATTACAACTTGTCGTCATGAAGATCACCCCGCTCATTATTTTACTCGGCACCTTGTTGCTGGTAACCACCCTGGCAGCCGCTGAAACCGCTTTTGTGGTCGATAAGCTGCTGGTTGGCGTACATCAGGAAAAAGATCTGAACAGCGCGATCATCAAGGTGCTGCCGACAGGGAGCAAACTGCTGGTGATGGGGCGCGAAGGGGAGATTGCGCAGGTCAAGGATTCGGCCGGCGTAGTGGGCTGGGTGGACGCGGCATATTTGATGCCGGAACCGCCCGCCTCCGCCCAGCTTGCTCAGCTTAAACAAGACAAACAGGCGCTGGCAGATCGCCTGAAAGGCTTGGAAAAGGCGCGCGGCAAGGCTGGCGAAGCACCCGGTAAGGTCGATGTGCTCACCAACGAAAATACCGAGCTCAAAAGCCAACTTTCGGCGCAGAAATTAAAAAGCGGCGAGCTCGAAACTGAACTCATCGCCTTGCGCAAGACGGCCACCAGCGCGGCAGTTGGCGGTAATTCAGTCGCCGCGGAATTGCAGGCCGCGAATCTGAAATTGGCAGACGAATTAACCCAGACCAGGCAAGCCCTGCTCGAACTGCGAGCACAGGGCAGCACTCCAGGCTCGCTGAATAAGATCAGTTCGGCGCTTGCCTTCTCGCCGCTCCTGCTCGGCGGTTTAGGTTTGCTGCTGGTCGCGAGTTTTGCGGCGGGTGTTTATGTGGTCGATTATCTTAATCGACGCCGCCATGGGGGATTCCGCGTCTGAGTCGGCGCACAGCGCGCAGTGGGAGGTGGACCAAGGTGCTCGCCGAGGATGGGTTTGCAGAAAACCTGCGCGGGTTGAGTGAGGGCAAGCCCACCCCCTCAATGCCGAAGAAAATGACGCGGGTTTTGCCCTTTGGGCGCGCACGAGGTACCTGCCGGACGCTTCACGCGGCTTGAATTTAGTGTGGCAGGCCGTTAGCATTCGCGGCCCCTGATTTACGCAAATTGGCTCGCAGGCAAACCCCCTTATGAAAGCAGACATCCATCCCGCCTACCACGATATCAACGTGGTCTGCAGCTGCGGTAATACCTTTACCACCAGCTCAACGCTCAAGGCAGACTCACTCAACGTGGATGTCTGCTCGGCCTGCCACCCGTTCTATACCGGGCACCAGAAGATCGTCGATACCGCCGGGCGCGTTGATAAATTCCGCCGTAAATACGGCGCTTGAAACAGCGCGGAAGATCCCGCCACCAATTTTTTCCCGACGGCCGGCTCGGCGCCCGGAACTAATCCAGAAAACCCAGGTCTGTGCTAGTACGTTCCTAGAACGTCCCTGCCGTTCCCCTCCCTGGCAGGGCGTGATCGCGCTTCCCCAGCACGGTCACATCAATGGCCCCGGGACCTTTAATCCCCCTACGTATTAAGACCGGGGCCTTTTTTTAACCCTCCCTCATACCAGCCGTGGAGTACCTCGCGGAGGGCGCCAATACCCGCCTTAGTGGTCGCCGATACCAAGATTGGCGTTACCGCCACCCCCAGCACCGATAACGAGGTCTGCATCGCTCGAATGGCTTTGTGTGCCGCCTCGCGATTGAGCTTGTCGGCCTTATTTAGGGCCAGCAGCACCGGCACTTCACTTTGAACGCACCAATTCAGTAAGCCGAGCTCTTCTTCCTTGAGCGGCGCGCGCGCATCGGCGAGTAACAATAAGCCGACCAAGCCTCGCCGCTCCTGCAACACGCGCGGCACCAGCTCCCCCCAGTGTGCGCGGAGCTCGCGTTGCACCGCTGCATAACCAAACCCAGGAAGATCCAATAAGCGCCGACCTTGTGCCAGATCAAACACCACGATGTGCTGGGTACGGCCTGGGGTTCGACTGGTGCGCGCGAGGCCGTGCTGATCGCAAAGCGCATTTAGCACGCTCGATTTGCCGACGTTCGAACGGCCAACGACCGCAATTTCGAGGCTGTCGTCGGGCGGCATGTCTTGGAGTTTCGGTGCGCTCAACACAAACTGTGCGCGGCGGAAATAGGCATGTGCGGGGTCAACAAGGTTCATAAAGAGTTCACGCCTAGGCTACTAAAAAGAAGGCTCATTGCAGGCAGGACGAAAGGGTTGGCTATTCGCGGTATATTTGGCGCCGAGCGATGTGCAAATTCGCCGATGATCGCGGGTTATAATC
>JANOVQ010000617.1:0-10846 GCA_031417495.1 Pseudomonadota bacterium
TGTAGGCATGCGGGTTGGTCAGGGAATAACGCACGCCGGCCTGGGCGGCGAGGTGCATCACCCTGGCTGGTTTGGCCGCGACGAAAAGTTTATCCACCGCCGCGCGATCCACGATATCTAACCGATGAAACTCGAAATTCGCGTGCGGCAGCAGCCGCGCGAGCCGCGCTTCCTTCAGGGCTACGTCGTAGTAGTCGTTCAGATTATCGAGCCCAACCACCTGATCGCCACGTGCCAACAGCCGCTCGCAGAGGCGCGAGCCGATAAATCCCGCCGCACCCGTTACTAAAATTTTCATCAACGCCCTTTGTTCTCTTCAATGACATCGTCCGGGCGCCAGGAATTCTACACGTAAGTGCGCCAACGCCCGCTCCATCCTCGCTGTAGCGGCGCCATTGTCGCACTCTTGCGCGAGGGCCGACGCCAACCCAGCCACAGATTTTGCTAGACTCCGCGAAATCGCATTAACAGGAGTTCGCCGCATGGCCAGCCGCCCAGGATTGACCCCGGAAAACATGACCGTCGATACCACGAATCTGTACCGGGAAGAGGTCTACTCGGATCTCCGCGCCGCCTCGATCCGCGTACTCACGCCAGTCAAACCCGACGGCAGCCTCGATCCGGATCGGACCCGCCAATATATCGGCGACACCCAGCTCATGACGCAGATGGGGCCGATTCCTGTGCAGTTCGAACTCGAAGTCGAAACCTTGGCCCAGGCCTTCGAGAAATTCCCGGAGGGCGTGCGAGTCGCGGTTGAAAGGTTGAACGAACGCGCCCAGGAGATGGCGCGCGAAGAAGCATCGCGAATTGTGGTCCCATCGAAAATGCCCGGTAGCGGTGGCCCCGGTCTGGCAGGGATTCCTGGCCTACGTTAACCACAGCCCAGGAGGGCGGCATTTGGCTCGCCCTGAGCTGCGGCTAGGTGCTTTCTTCACATGTCCGTAGTGGCTATCGCCGCGCTGAGCGCGCTCGATCTTGAATGTGTGCGCGGCGATGAACTCGTGTTCTCAAACCTTTCATTCGCACTGAATGACGGCGAGATCCTGCAAGTACTCGGGGAAAATGGCAGCGGCAAAACCAGCTTGCTCAGGATCTTGAGTGGTCTGTCTGCCGCGAGTAGTGGTGAACTTCTGTGGCGCGCGCAGCCACTCTCAGCAGATCCTGCTGATTGGCAAAGCCAACTCCATTATCTCAGTCACGCCGGCGGCGTGACTGGTGCCTTGACGGTAGCAGAAAATTTGCGCTACGCCAGCGCGCTCGCCGATCGCGGGGCGCTTAATTCCTTGGAGGATGCGCTTGCTCGGGTGGGTTTGTGGCATCTTCGAGACGTGCTCACCAGCCGGCTGTCGGCGGGCCAGCGCCAAAGAGTCGCGCTCGCCCGCCTCGTGTTGATTCCGGCGACCGTCTGGTTGTTGGACGAGCCGCTCACTGCGCTCGACCGCGCCGGCAAGGTGTTGCTCGAAACCCTCCTGACTGAACATGCGCTAACTGGCGGGCTCGCGCTCGTCGCGACGCATCAGGCGCTCACGATTACGCGTGCGCCGCTGCGCACTTTGCAGCTTTCGCCAGCGGTAGTCTCATGACTGTCAGTCGCCCGGCACTGGCCATCCTGCGCCGTGAATGTCTGCGCCTGTTGCGGCGGCGCGGCCAACTTTCCCAGCCCTTGATTTTCTTCACCCTGGTGGCCGTGCTATTCCCCTTCGCACTCGGTCAGCAGTCTGCGCTGACCCAACAAACGGGGCCGGCAGTGGTCTGGATTGCGGTGCTGCTCGCCACCACACTCAGCCTGGAGGACATCTTTCGCAGCGATTTCGATGACGGTAGCCTGGAACAACTGGTGATCACCTCGACGTCACTGCCACTGGCCTGCGCGATGAAAGCCCTTAGCCATTGGCTGACTTCGTTGCTGCCACTCATTGTCCTGGCCGCGCTGATGTCCTTTGTGTACAACCTCAGCGCAGTGGAACGCCTGGCCCTACTCTCGACCCTGTCGCTTGGCACACCGGTGTTCAGTCTGGTGGGTGCGGTGGGCAGTGCGCTGACGGTGGGCGTGCGCGGGGGCGCGCTCCTTCTGGCGCTGATAATCCTGCCGTTGTACATTCCGGTCCTGATTTTCGGCGCCAGCGCGGTCCACAACGCAGCGCTCGGCCTACCAATCTCAGGAGAACACTATTTTCTGGCAGGACTGGCCGTCCTTGCTGCTACCCTCGCCCCGTTCGCTGCTGCGGCCGGCCTGCGCGCACGATTGAGTTGATGTTCAAGGCTCTACATAAATACGCTTCACCGATGCACTTCTACGCGCTCGCAAACGCGTGGACACCGTGGCTGTTCGGGATTTCAGCGACGCTGTTTCTGGCCGGTTTGTACGGCGGGTTAGTGTTGGCGCCGGCGGATTATCAGCAAGGCGAAAGCTTCCGGATCATCTATGTGCATGTCCCGAGCGCGTGGCTGTCGATGTTTTCCTACCTGGTCATGGCCGGTGCCGGCGCCGCCAGTTTAATTTGGAAAGTGAAACTCGGGGATGCCATTGCGCGCGCGAGCGCGCCGCTCGGTGCCTCTTTCACAGCCCTCGCGTTAATCACCGGTTCCTTATGGGGCAAACCGATGTGGGGAGCGTGGTGGGTGTGGGATGCGCGCCTGACCTCTGAGTTACTGTTGCTGTTCCTCTTTCTCGGTTACCTCGCGCTGCAATCGGCCATCGATGATCGACGTGCCGCCGCGCGCGCCGGCGCAGTGCTCGCAGTGGTCGGCGTGGTCAACATCCCGATCATTCATTACTCCGTTGAGTGGTGGAGCACCCTGCACCAACCCGCCACGATTTCGAAAATGGGTGCGCCCTCGATGGCAACCTCGATGTTGATCCCGCTCTTGCTCATGGCGCTCGCCTATCAGGTTTTTTATTTCGCTGTGTTGTTGGTCCGCGCACGCTGCGAAATTCTCGAATTCGAGAAGCGTGCGCAGTGGGTGAAGACCCTGGCGAGCACCCGCCTCGTAGCTCACGCGGCGCCATGATGCAGACCCTCAGCCATTTTCTCGCGATGGGGGGATACGGTTTCTTTGTCTGGTCCGCCTATGGCCTGAGCGCACTCGTGCTGGTGCTCAATGTGATTTTCGCCATCCGGCGCGAGCGTTTCCTACTCGCCGAACTTGCGCGTAAGGCCACTCCGTCCGCGCCCCGCGTAAGTGCTGCGGCCGAAGCGCCCCTATGACACCACGCCGTCGCCGAATGTGGACAATCGGCCTGCTCGTCGCCGGCATGGCGCTCGCGACTGGCCTAATCCTGAAATCCTTCCAACAGAATCTGATGTACTTCTACAGCCCAGGCGACATCGCCGCCGGCAAAGCCCCGGACGGGCGCGACTTTCGCATCGGCGGCATGGTGGTCAAGGGCAGCGTTAAACGCGATACCGCCAGTCTTGCGGTCACCTTCACCCTCACCGACTACGCCCATGAAACCAATGTCACGTACAACGGCATCCTGCCCGATCTCTTTCGCGAGGGCCAAGGAATCGTCGCCAATGGACACTTGAATCCGCAGGGCCTGTTCGAGGCCGATGAAGTGCTGGCCAAGCACGATGAGAAATACATGCCACCGGAAGTGGCGGCGAGTTTGAAGACGCCCAAAACCGCGAGCAATAACCCATGATCGTTGAATACGGACATTTCGCCTTAGCCCTCGCGCTGGCAGTTGCCATCCTCCAGACTGGCGTGCCACTGCTCGGCGTCGCGTTTCAGCGTAGTGTGTGGATGGACTTCGGCGCGACTGCAGCGCGCTGGCAGTGCCTGCTCCTACTCACCGCCTTCCTGTGTCTTGCCTATGCCTTCCTAAGTCATGACTTTGGCGTCATCTATGTCGCGCAGAATTCAAATTCCGCGCTGCCGTGGTTTTACCGTCTCTCTGCGGTATGGGGTGCGCACGAAGGGTCGCTGTTGTTGTGGGTCCTGATCCTGTCGGGCTGGGGCACCGCCGTGAGTTTGCGCAGTCAACAATTGCCGCAGGACATCGCCGCCATCGTGATCGCCGTGTTAGGCCTCATCGGCACCGCCTTCCTATTGTTTCTCATCGGCACCTCAAATCCCTTCCTGCGCAGCTGGCCCGCGCCGGCCGATGGCGCCGATCTCAATCCGCTCTTGCAGGATGTCGGTCTGATCGTGCATCCGCCGCTGTTATACATGGGCTATGTCGGTTTCGCGGTGCCCTTTGCGTTCGCGATCGCGGCGCTGGTGCGCGGGCGCATGACTCCGGCGTGGGCTGCCTGGGCCCGCCCCTGGACTCTCGCCGCGTGGGTGTTTCTCACGATCGGCATCGCCTTGGGAAGTTTTTGGGCCTACTACGAGCTGGGTTGGGGTGGCTGGTGGTTCTGGGATCCGGTAGAGAATGCCTCCTTCATGCCGTGGCTGTTAGGGATTGCACTAATTCATTCTTTGGTCGTCAGCGAAAAGCGCGGCTCCTTCAAGAACTGGACCGTGCTGCTCGCCATCGGCACCTTCGCGCTGAGTTTGCTCGGCACCTTCCTCGTGCGCTCCGGTGTATTAACGTCCGTGCATGCCTTTGCGACTGATCCCACGCGCGGGGTTTTCGTGCTGGCGATTTTGGGCACCATCGTGGGTGGGGCACTGCTGCTCTATGCCTGGCGCGGACCGAGCGCACTTGCTGGCGGCAGTCACCATGTGGTCTCTCGTGAAAGTTTTCTGCTCGCCAATACTTTGCTGCTCACGGTCGCCACGGCCACTGTGCTGCTCGGGACTTTGTATCCGCTCCTGATCGATGCCCTCGGCCTCGGCAAGATTTCGGTTGGCGCGCCGTGGTTCAACTTAGTCTTCACGCTGGTGATGACGCCGCTCATCCTCACTCTCGGGCTCGGCCAGTTCGCGCGCTGGAAAGAGGATTCGTTACAACGTTTGGTCAAGCAAGTCGCACTTTTTGCCGTCGGCGCGGTACTAATCGCACTCTGTATCGCGGCAGTGCTCGCGCCCACCACGCGCTGGCGCGCCGCTGCCGGGGTGCTGCTCGCGTTGTGGATCGTCGCGAGCGTCGCCTCGGGGGTGTGGGCGCGCGTGGCCAAGCGTCAACAGCCCTGGGCCGTGCTGCGCGCCTTACCCCGCAGCTTCATCGGACAATGTATCGCGCACCTCGGCTTCGCGGTCACCCTGGCAGGAGTCTCTCTGACCAGCACGCAGAGTATTGATCTCCACACGCGCCTCGCCCCAGGCGACCACGTGGCACTCGGGCCTTACACCGTACGCTTCGATTCGCTGCGCGAATTAGACGGCGCTAATTTTCGCGCGAGTGAAGCGCGGTTCTTGATTGAACGTGATGGCGTCCCACTTTATGAGCTGCGGCCGCAGAAACGCTTCTACCAGGTGCGCAGCGTGTCGATGACCGAAGCCGGCATCGTGCCCGGTTTTGCGCGCGATCTTTATATCGCGCTGGGCGAGCCACTCGGCGATGGCGCGTGGAGCGTGCGACTGCACATTAAAGCGTTCGTCCGGTGGCTATGGCTCGGGGCTTTGATGATGGCTGGTGGTGGTCTAATCGCCATGCGCGAACGACGCCGGACCAGTGCAGTCGGCGCCCTCGATGCGCTGGTGAATCCGCGATGACACGCTAATGAAATTCATGGTTCCGTTGGCGATCTTCGGCGTGCTGGTCGCAGTGTTGGCAATCGGTCTAAAACTCGATCCACGCTATGTACCGTCGCCCTTGATCGACAAAGCGGCGCCCGCTTTCAGCCTGAGTGCCCTGGAAGACGCCAATACCACTTTGACCAAGGCGAGCTTTAGCGGCCGCCCGCTAGTGCTCAATGTGTGGGCATCATGGTGCAGTGCCTGCCGCGTCGAACATCCACTGCTGGTGTCCCTGGCGCAGGCCCAAGGCATTGAGATTACCGGGCTGAATTACAAAGATACCCGCGAGGCGGCGCAGGCGTTGCTGACCGAACACGGCAATCCCTATCACCAGAATATTTTCGATCCTGCCGGCACCTTAGGCTTGGATCTTGGCGTGTACGGCGTGCCAGAAACTTTCGTAATTGATCGTGACGGCATCATCAGGCACAAGCAGGTCGGTCCCTTGACCCCCGAAATCTGGCAACGAGACATCGCTCCCCTGCTCGCAAAATTGAAGGCCAAAGCCGGTGCGTAGATTCTTCTGCCTCAGTTTTGTACTGTGTCTCGCGACGGGTCTAGTTGGGGCTGCAGACACGCCACACACCTTTACGGATCCCGCGCTGCAGGCGCGCTATGAAACTCTCTTAAACGAACTGCGCTGCTTGGTTTGTCAAAACCAATCGCTGGCTGATTCACATGCCGATCTTGCGCAAGATCTCCGTGACGAAGTTTATCGCATGGTCACCGCTGGACAAGACAACGCGGCAGTCCTACGCTTTATGGTCGCTCGCTATGGTGATTTCGTGCTCTACCGTCCAGCGGTTAAGCCGCTGACCTGGAGTTTATGGTTTGGTCCATTGGGACTGTTCTTCCTGGTCGCGATCCTGTGGTGGCGTATCCAACGACAGTCCAGCAAAATACTCGACACGCCGCTGAGTTCCGACGAACGCCAGCGCCTCGCCGCCCTCCTCCCCACTGCGGACTCTCATGACAACGCTTCCTGAACCGAGTCTGCCGACATTCTGGATCGGCGCCGGATCCATTCTGTTAATCGTTCTCACCCGTTTGTTATGGATCAGTCTGCGCCGACACCGCAGCCCCGTGCGTACCGCCTCTGTGATTTATCAAACTCAACGTGAGGCCCTCGCGCTCGCCGCGGTCAATGGCGAAGTTCCTCCTGCGCATCTGGCGAGCCTGGAGCATGAGCTGGCCCGGGCGACGCTCGAAGATGCCGCGCGCGAACACCCCGCGCCCACCTCAGCAGCGCGTTGGGATCGCTATGGTTTGAGCCTATTGATTCTGGTTTTACTGCCGGCGATTGCGCTTCCGGTCTATCTCAAATTCGGCAATCCGAATCCACCCAGCGCTGCGGCACAGGCCAATCATCCGGATCCCGCGCAGATGGTCCGCGAGTTAGAGTCGCGCATCGAGGACGCCCCGAATGATCCGGAACCACGCCTGTGGTTGGCCCGGGTTTATATGGTGAGTGCGCAATACGATAAAGCGGTGCAGGTGTTTGCGGCGCTGGATAAGTTGGTGCCCGAGCAACCGGCGATCCTGCTTCAATATGCGGATGCCCTCGCAATGGCTCACAACGGCCTCATCGCCGGCAAGGCCGCGGAACTCGTCCAACGCGCGTTGGTATTGGCGCCTAAAGATGTGACCGGATTATGGTTAGCGGGGGTGGCAGCCGACCAGGCCGGCGAAGGACGTCAAGCGCTCGATTACCTGCAACGCGCACGCGCGCTGAGCATCACCAACGAAATGTCCACCACCGATCTCGATGCGCTCATTGCTGAAGTTGAAACACGCAGCGGCTTGAAAGCGACGCCAAACGAGGACCAGGGTAGCAAGCCCGTGCCGGCGCAGCCCGCGAGCGGCCCGCAGATTGCGGTCGCGGTCACAGCCGATCCCGCAGCCACCGCAGATCTCCCCGCGAGCACCTTGGTCTTTGTCCTGGCCAAGGCTATTAATGGGCCACCGCTGCCGCTGGCAGTCAAGCGCCTGACCTTGGGTGAGTTACCCCTCACGATTACGCTGGACGACAGCCTCGCGATGGCACCGCAGTTCAAATTGAGCACGGTGACCCAGGTGATGGTCACCGCGCGTATTTCGCCGAGTGGTCAGCCTATCGCGCAACCGGGAGATATCGAAGGCACTGCCGGTCCCCTGACAGTCGGGGTCGATAACGCGGTCGCGATCACGATTAACCGCCGCGTGCCCTGAAAGCCTACGGAATTTCTTCGATGTAAGTCCGCTCGATCGGGGTTTGCACGTAAATTTTCTTACCATTCTCGAGCGCCCAGAAATAGTAATAGCCCTTGCCTGGTTCACTGGTCACTTTGCTGTCGCGGATTTCCCACTGCTTGAGATGCTGCCCCTCAGCGAAGGTCACGCGGTAATTGCCCTCCAGCCACGTCACGCCCAAGCGCGAAATCTTATTCTGCGTTTCTTCGGTGCACCCGCTGTTGAGCAAAGTCATGGCGAGCAGCGCGGCACCGAGTGAGTGTTTGGAATTCATCGAACATTCTCCGAGTTCAAAGAAAATTGGGGTGGGCTGCGTAAGTGAATAGCGCGGAAAAGGACAGCGCCTGGTGCCCGCTCAGACGCGCGACGAGGCTGTGCGCCACATGGCGCCTCATCGCGTATGACTACGATGACGTTGACGATACTGCCAAGGCGGGATCGCCGCCCGATCACTCCACAGTCCCCGTTTGGCCTTCCGTGCAATTTTTTCCAAACGCGCGAGTTCTGCATCGCGTGGCGCGTACTTCCTATTCCACCAGCCGAAGCCAGCGCGCAGCAGTACGCGCGACGCGGAACGCTCCGCGACAAATATCTCGCCCACTTCACGGCCATAAGTCCGTTCGCCGGTGAGCCGCACCGCGACTCGCTGGTGCAGCAAAAATTTGCGCATGAAGGCCCCGGCCGCGCGACCAAAGGCCTGATCAGGCCAATCTTCGGTCGCGAGTTCCGGCGCATCTACGCCATAAAAGCGCACGCGCAAGAGGCGTCGCTGGGCACTCTCAAGGGTCGCGGTGTCGCCGTCATGCACTGCGATAACGACGCCCTTTAGCCATTCCTCTGCCTGCGCTGCGCAGGGCAGGCAGAGAATTCCGAGCCACAGCCAACGCGCCCAGCGCTTTCCTGCCATGCCCGCGATACGACTAAACCGCGCGCAATAGGGGTTTACGCAGCAGATCGACCCGCATGGGCATCGCAAACCTTGCACCGTCCGCGGTTAGATGGCGCGCGAACTGGGTTTTCACTTCTGCATGGACCTCGGAGCTTAATTGATGCCGTGTGTGGGTCACCCCGATCACCAGGCGTTCGTATTCGGCGAAATCCTGGAAGCGCATCGGCGCGTTAAAGAAAATTTCCTCGCTCAGTTCAAAGAGGCCCACAGCCACCGCGTTTTTGACCGCCGTGAACGCCGCCTCACGAACCCTTTCCTCGTGATGGAACAAGCGCAAGATATCGTTGAACGCACCGGCAAAAATCGGTTCTGAAACGTACAGATAACCGCCGGGTTTCAGCACGCGCTGAATCTCACAAAGCGCCGAAGCCATCAGATCGAGCGGCACATGGTGCAGGGATTTAAACATGAAGGCGACATCAAATACGGCGTCCGCCGCCGGGATCTGCTGCGCGCCGGCAAGCTTGAACTCGACATTGGGCAGATCGGTCAGCTGCAGATTCAGGGCATGTTGAATCTCATCGACCTCTAGCGCCAGGAGCTGGCGGGCCTGCCCTTGCGTGGCAATCAAGCGCGTTAATTCCGCGCGCCCACAGCCCAACTCCAAAATCCGCGCACCATCGAGCGGCAACACCCGATTGTAGATTTCACGCTCGGCGCAGGTCTGCGCAATTATCGGTTGCGCAATTCGCATAGTGTTGGCAACTAACATCGCAAGGTCCTCCGGCGTATTTTAAGATTTGGGCTTGAACGCGAGCAGCACATTGCCCGGCAGCGCGCCCCAGTTGGCGTAGCCCGAACTCATGTACACCCAGCCATCGACTACCACCACACCTGCCTGATCGATAGCACCTCCGCGCCCGGCCGCGCCGTTCACGGATTGATAATCGCGCACGGTGTCGAACTGCCACAACACTTCCCCCGTCACGGAATTGAAGGCGCGCATCACCCCGCTCATCGCGCCAGAAAACACCACGCCGGGAATCACCGTAACTGCGGCGGACTGCGCCGGGCTGCAGCGTTCGCGACCTGCGCACGATACCGGCGGCGCCTGCCACAACGGCTTGCCGGTGATCAGATCAAGCGCAAATAAACCGCCACCCGCGGCGGGATCCAGGCTCACTTTGTCACCGAAGAATTGACCACCCGCCCACCGTGCGTCCGACACCGCGACATAGGCCGCCTTGTCATCCGCCGCCGATCCCCACTCGATACCACCGAGAATTCCGCCCTCACCGACTCGCGTTTTCCACACCAGCGCGCCATTCTGATCAGGATCGATTGCGTGCATGACCCCGGTTTTCTGGCCGCCGAGCAGCAGGCGTTTACCACTCGCCAGGGTAACGAGAATCGGCGCTGAGCCCATGTCGTGATCCGGCCCATCACTCACGGGACAATTCGCCTTATTCGGCAAGGAACAGGAAACGTTCCACGCATCGCCCGGCAGGCCCTGATAAGACCACACGACTTCGCCCTTATCGAGCGTCAACGCGAGAATCGCGTCGCTGGTGTTGGTCGCGGGCTGCGTGTAGTTGTCGCCACTCGAGGCATACAGACGATTGTGCTGCTCATCGATGGTGAGCGCCGACCACACTGCGCCGCCATTCGGGCCATAGTGGGTCTTGCCAGTGGCGGAAGTGGTTTCCTCATGCGGCGGCTCGGCGATCGTGTATTGCTTCCACTGCACTTTTCCGGAGGCCGCAGCAACCTGCATTACCGCACCGCGGAACGTACAACACTTGTAATTCGGATCGGCGGCGAGCCCTTCCTCAAGCGAGGACACCGGAATGTAGAGTTGATCTTTGACGAGCTGGAAGCCACCCGTTAGCCGCGCTGACGGATGATCATCTGCGACGATTTGCCACACCTGCTGGCCGCTCGCGGGATCCACCGCGTAGGCACGGCCACTAATGTCTCCAAAGAATGCGAGCAGCCTGCCATTCGCAAGCCTGCCGATCAAGATCGGACCTTTGACTGCCGCATTCGCCTGATACGTCCAATGCGTGCAGCCGGTGTGCGCATCGAGCGCGTAGACCG
>JANOVQ010000618.1:0-4045 GCA_031417495.1 Pseudomonadota bacterium
AGACGCTTTCGCTGTGGTTCCCAACCACCTGCCAGGCCTGCCAGCCGCCATCCAATACCGCCGCTTGCGTATGCCCCATATAGCGCAGCAACCACCACAGGCGAGCGGCCGCCAAGCTGCCGCTTGCGGCGTCGTAGGCAATGACCGGCATGCCTGCGCTGATCCCGAGCGCCCCAAATACCTCGCGCAACCGTGCTGGGGTGGGCAGCGGATGACGTCCGTGATCAGTGCGCGGCGGGCCCGCCAAGTCCCGCGCCAAATGGGCGTACACCGCGCCGGGGAGATGTCCCGCCAAATAGGCTGCTTCACCCGCTGCTGGCAACGCCAGATCGAAGCGACAGTCCACCACCACGATGGGCCGGTCACGGCCTAGCGCAACCAACTCAGTGACTGAGATCAGAGGTCCAACCATGCACTGCCTCCGGGAGTTTCGCGCTTAGTCTAAAACAGCCACCGCGAACCGTTGCCGCGCCTCGTATCATGGCAGCATGCGAGGTCTCAAACAGCTATCTCCAAATTTCTGGCCAAATTTCCGGCCAAATTTCTGGCGCGCGCTTGGCGTTGCTCTCGGGATCGTCGGCTTTGCCGGCTGTACTTCGCTCGGGTACTACCAGCAGGCGATCGTAGGGCACTTGCAGTTGATGCACGCGCGGCGCCCAGTGCTCGAGGTCATCGCGGACCCGGCCACACCCGCGGCACTGCGTGCCAAGCTCGAAATTGCGCAAGCCGCGCGAATTTGGGCCAGCGCAAGCCTGGGCCTGCCGGACAACGCAAGCTATACGCACTACGCCGCGCTCCGGCAGCGTTATGTGGTGTGGAATGTGTTCGCCGCGCCACCGCTGTCGCTGACGCTCAAGGAATCTTGCTTTTTGTTCGTCGGCTGTCTGAGTTATCGAGGATATTTCGCGGAGGCCGCCGCACGTGCGGCCGGGATCGCCTTACGCGCCGCCGGCTATGACGTTTTCGTCGGCGGCGTTGCCGCTTACTCCACGCTCGGTTGGTTCGCCGATCCCCTGGTCAGCTCGATGCTGCAGTGGGAAAACGCCTTGGTGGTCAAAACCGTCTTCCATGAACTCGCGCATCAGCAGCTCTACATCCCAGACGATTCCGCCTTCAACGAAAGCTTCGCAACGGCGGTCGCCGAAGCTGGGTTCACCCGTTGGCGCGCCGAAACCGCGCTGGGCGCCGCAGTGGCACCGGCGACCGCGCACGACGACGACTTCATCGCGCTGCTCTTGCGTTACCGCGCAACTCTCCAGCAACTTTATGCGAGCCACTTGTCCGAACCCGACAAGCTTGCCGAGAAAGCCCGCACCGTCACGGCGCTACGGCGTGAGTTCGGGCGACTCAAGCGAACCTGGCGCGGCGGTGAGAAATACGCCGCATGGATGGCGGAGGATCTCAATAACGCAAAACTTGCTTCCATCGAGACCTATCACGTGCATGTCCCCGCCTTTTTGGCAATCTTGCGCATGATGCAGGGGGATTTCCCGCGCTTCTATCGCGTGGTCTCGGCGCTGGCCAAGCAGTCGCAAATAAGCCGCGACGCCTGCCTAGCCGATATCGCGGCCACGGTCGAAAAAATTCCCGCCAGCTGCCAGACCGCTTTTCTGGAGACGGGCGCCGGCAGCGCGATCACGCAGGCTGCGCGATTCTGACCCAGCACACATCGTTCTATTCCTAAGCCAAATTGGAATATCGATAAATGGGTGAGCAGTGATTTACTGACATCCCCCTAACAGCGTGACATCTGAACTCCGTGCACCTCACGTTCGTCAAGAAAATTCTCGCCGATGGTGAACCTTGCCGTAAATGTCGCGACGTCGAGGAACGCCTAAAGCAAGGCGGCTTCTGGCCACAGATCGACAGCGTGGTCATCGCTGATGAACGCGATGCAGCTAGTCCGGGACTCCAGCTCGCGCTACTGCACGACGTGAAGGTGGCGCCGTTTTTTCTCGTGCGCACAGGCAACGATACCAAGGTCTATACGATTTATTTGCAGTTGGTGCGCGAGGTGTTGGCGCTGGCACGGGATCGCGCCTAAAGGCACTCCTACAGGAGATGGATTAGTTCCGCGTAGGAGGACCTTTAGGCGCGGACAGCACTCGCTGCTCTCGCACCGCTCATAATTCCGGCAATGCCAACCCTTCAAACAGCGCCTCTACCTCTTCGTTGCTGCGCGCTGCCGCCGCTTGATCGACTACCTCGCGGGTGAGATGCGGGGCGAAGAGTTGGATCAGGTCGTACATGTAGCGGCGCAGAAACGTGCCGCGACTGAAGCCGATACGCGTCACACTGTAATCGAATAAATGGCTGGCATCGAGCGCAACCAGCCCGTGATCCTGCGCGGGATCAAACGCCAAGGTCGCCACAATCCCGACCCCCAAACCAAGCCGCACATAGGTCTTGATCACATCCGCATCGGTGGCCGTGAAGACCACGCGCGGGACCAACCCTTCGCGCCGAAAACCCTCATCCAACTGCGAACGCCCGGTGAAACCGAACACATAGGTGACTAAAGGAAACTCGGCTAACGCCTGCAAAGTAATACGCTCAAGCTGGGTTAACGGGTGCTCCGGCGGCACAATGATGCTCCGGTTCCAGCGATAGCACGGCAGCATGATCAAGCCTTCAAAAAGCTCCAGCGCCTCGGTCGCAATCGCGAAATCCACCGCATGTGACGCCGCCAGCTCAGCAATCTGAATGGGAGACCCCTGGTGCATGTGCAGTGCGACTTCGGGATACTTTTGGATGAATTGCTTGATCACCGGCGGCAGCACGTAGCGCGCCTGGGTGTGCGTGGTGGCGATCGAGACGCTGCCGCGCCGTTGATCGTTGTGCTCCTGCGAAATGCGCTTGATGTTATCCACCTCCGCCATAATCTTGCCGGCCAAGCTGATGATTTGCTGGCCCGCTGGCGTGACTTCGGTGAATTGTTTGCCCGCGCGTAAAAAAATCTGCAGGCCGAGCTCGTCTTCGAGCAGGCGGATTTGCTTACTGACACCTGGCTGCGAGGTATACAAACGTTCGGCCGTCGCCGACACATTGAGGTTGTTGCGCGCCACTTCCCAGATATAACGCAACTGTTGCAGCTTCATGGGCGGCCAGACAGTGGGCGTCCCGAAATCCTCGCGAGCACGGCATCGTGCGCGGCCCAATGATCTGGATGCAGCCAGGTCGCCACCAGCAGCTCCGCTTCGAGGTCGCGCACGCGTTGGGCTTCGGGGCTGTGACGCGTGGCACTCACAATCGCTTTGAAAGCGCGCATCACCTGCGGCTTGCGCGATTTGATGGGTGTCATGAATTCTGCGACATAGGCGGCGAAGGTCTGCGCGGCAGGCGCCACGGCATCCGCGAGCCCCAATTCATAAGCGGCGTTGGCAGAGATAAATTCGGCACGTGCTAACAGGCGCAGCGCGCGTGCCCCACCCACCAATCGAATCAGATCGGCGCCGCCGCCCCAGGCCGGTGAGATGCCCAGGGTCCCTTGCACAAAGGCGATCCGGCTATGGGCAGCGAACACCCGCAGATCGCAAGCCACGGCGAGCTCGGCACCTCCGCCTAGCGCATCGCCGTTCATGAGCGCAATCACGGGCACCGGAAATTCTCGAATCGCATTCAGCGCTGCGCTTGAATTTTGACCCATCGCAATCGTTGCTGCGCGTTCGCGCACGGTATCGAATTCCTGGAGATCACCGCCCGCCGCGAAGCACTGTTCACCGGCGCCGGTGATTGTGGCGGCGATCAGCGCCTCATTGCCCGTGTGCGCTGCGAAGCAGCTGCGCAGTTCGTTCAGCACGGTTTGACTCAGGGCATTGCGCTTGGCTGGGCGATTGATCAGCACTGAGAGGATTCCGTCGCCGACGGTGCTTGTGAGGTAAGACGTGGTCATGTCGCTCCAGATCGAGTGGCCAAAAGGAGCGGGTATTGTTAGCAGATCGCTAGGTCGCCGCAATCGCAGAAGAACCGCCTGCCTCCTTCACGATGGGTGGCAGGCGCGCGCGCGAGGGGGTGCTTTAAAAAAGCACGCCGGTGGGGAAGGGGC
>JANOVQ010000619.1:0-10270 GCA_031417495.1 Pseudomonadota bacterium
GGCGGCGCATCCATCTTGCCAGTGGCGGTGACACCCAGCCCGACCAGTGCGGGCGCGAAATCGTGCGAACTTACCCCATACTCCTGCGCATGGACCTGGTGGAAGGTCGCCACGATGGCGGGAATATCGGCGGCCGTTAGCGCTGCACTCGGCATCGGTGTTTCAACTTCGTAGGACTGCCCGACATAGCGCATCTGGGCGGTGCGTACGAGTTCGATGCGATCACGCGTCACCCCATCGGCCACCAGCAAGGCCACCGCGCGCTGTTCGAGCTCTGAGTATAGTCCATTGACGATCCCCAGATCGGCCTCGACCACTGGCGCGAAATAGAAGGCCTCGAGATCCTGCCGCAGATCCATCGCCGTCGCGCCAAAGGCTGAGGCCACCCCCGCATGGATAGGCATAATCACTTTCGGGATGTTCATGGAGTCCGCGACAAAGCAGGCGTGCATGGCACCCGCGCCACCGAAACTCGCGAGGATGAAATCGCGCGGATCGCGCCCGCGCGACACCAGCACCTTTTTCACGGCCTGCGCCATGTTCTCGCAGGCGATGCGGATTAGGCCATCCGCCGTTTCGATCACCGACAAACCGATTTCGGCAGCAAGACGGGCCATGGCCTGCTCCGCGCTCTGCACATCGAGCTGCAGCTTGCCGCCCAGGGTCGGTTCGATTCGACCGAGCAGCAGATTTGCGTCCGTGATGGTGGGCTCGGTACCGCCCAAACCATAGCACGCCGGGCCCGGGCTCGAACCCGCGCTACGCGGGCCGGCGCGCAGCGATCCCCCCTCGTCCAGCCAACCGATGGAGCCGCCACCGGCGCCCACACTGTGAATATCGAGCATGGGCACAATGCACGGGATCTCCCATTCGATTTCGTGATCGCGGGTGATTAGGCCCTTGCCGTTCTCGACAATCGAAACGTCATAACTGGTCCCGCCGACATCGGTGTGAATGATGTTGGGATACTCGCCGAGAAGCCTACTCAGATAGGCCGCGTAGGCCACGCCACCCGCCGGTCCGGATTCGATCAGTTCCTCCGGATGCTGCTTGGCGTACTCCACGCCGGTGACTCCGCCCGAACTTTTTAGAATCAACAACGCGCCTTTAAAACCCTGCTGCTGCAGCGCGGCTTCCAGGCGCGCGAAATACACCTCCATGACGGGAATCGTCGCGGCGCGGATAGCGGTGGTGGTGAAGCGCCCGTGTTCGCGAAACACCGGCCGTGTTTCATGTGAGAGCACCACATAGGTGTCTGGACATTCGGCTTGCAGGATGTCGCGCATGGCGCATTCGTGTGCGCCGTTCTTGTAGGAATTAATGAACGCCACCGCGACTGACTTATTTCCGTGCTGTTTGATTTTGCGCGCAATCACCACGGCCGCGGCAGCGTCGAGCGGGCGCACCACCTCACCCGCGACATTCATCCGCTCATTGATGGTGTAGCGATAGCGCCGTTTGATGATCGGTTTGGGCTTGGTTTGATAGGGATCATAGAGATGTTCGCGATGCTGGCGACCGATCTCGATGGTGTCGCGAAAGCCTTCGGTGGTGACCATCGCTGGATCGGGATAATTGCGTTCGAGCAGCGCATTGGTCGCCGTGGTGGTGCCATGCATCAGGAAGGAGATCTCGGCAAACGGCATACCGGCCTCTTTGATCGCACTCAAAACTCCGAGCGAGCGATCATGTTTGGTCGTCAGCACTTTCGCGGTGGTCTGCTGCGCGGTCTCATCGTTCCACGCGAAAAGATCGGTAAAGGTGCCACCGACATCGATCCCTACTCGCCACATTGTTCATTCCTCCAGTAGATTCGCGCCGCTGCGCGGACATCCCCAATTTGTACGCCACATCAATAGGTCAACACCGTACGCGCGCATTGCCGGGATCATAAAGCGGCTTCAACGCGCTCCGCGCCGGATAACGCCGGTCGCCGATTTCTATCTCATAGTGCCCGGATAACACAGATTCGTCACTCACACCTGCTGGGTTCAGCACATACCCCAACGCGATGGCTGCCCCCAAGGTGTGGCCGTACATTGCCGAGGTGGTATAGCTGTTCAGCTCGCCGTCGCGATAGATCGGTTCATTGTGATACAACAGCGGTGCGGGATCCTCGAGCACAAATTGCACGAGCCGGCGCCGGGGCAGGCCGGCCGCACGCTGCGCGAGCAACGCTTCCTGCCCGATAAACCCGTCCGGCTTATTCCATGCAATGGTGAAGGCGAGTCCGGCTTCGAGCGGGGTGTCGTGCGGACCGATATCGTGCGCCCAGTCCCGATAGGCTTTCTCGATGCGCAGGGAGTTCAAGGTGTGATAGCCACAATGCGCGAGCCCGAAGTCGCGCCCAGCGGCGATCAGCGCATCGTAGACTGGCAGGGTAAACGCCGTCGGCACGTACAACTCCCAACCAAGTTCTCCCACATAGGTCAGGCGCATCGCGAGCAGGGTTTGATAGCCGATCTGGATTTCGCGACAGGTGCCAAACGGAAAGCCCGTGTTGGACAGGTCCGCCTCGGTCAAGGTCTGCAGCAACGCGCGCGACTGGGGCCCTTGCACATTGAGCATTGAATACGCGCCTGAAATATCGGTGAGCACGCAATGCTCAGTAGGCCTGATCTGGTTGCGTACCCAGGCTTCGACATGGGTATGGGTGAACGCGGCCGTGACAATCAAGAACTGTTCGGCGGCCAACCGCGTCACCGTCAGATCCGCCTCAATGCCACCCTGGTGATTGAGGAACTGGGTATAGACGACCTTGCCGACCGGCACTGCCATATTGCTCGTCGCCACCCGATTAAGCACTTGTTCGGCGGCGCGCCCCTGCACCAGAAACTTCGAGAATGAAGTCTGCTCGAACACGCCAACCCGCTCGCGCACCGCGCGATGCTCCTCGGCATTATTCGCGAACCAGTTCTGGCGTCCCCAGGCGTAGGCGTACTCTGCGGTCTGGCCTGGCCGCGCGTACCAGTTGGGTCGTTCCCATCCGGCCGATTCCCCGAAGCACGCGCCGACGGCGCTCAGGCGGTCATGCAAAATGCTTTTCTTCACGCCGCGAGCGGTCGACCACTGGCGGAACGGCCAGTGGTCCTGATAGCCGATCCCCAAGGATTCCACGATCCGATCATGCAGATAACGGTCGTTGTTCTGCCACGCCTGCGTACGTCGAATATCGACCGACCACAGGTCGAGTGGCGCCAGACCGTGCGCGATCCAATGCGCCATGACCATGCCGGCCCCCCCGCCAGACAAAATGCCGAGTGAATTGAAGCCTGCGGCGACAAAAAAATTCTGCAGATTGGGCGCTTCACCCATTAGGTAGTTATGGTCTGGCGTGAAGGATTCGGGTCCGCAGAAGAAAAGCTTGATACCGCTCTCGAGCAGAATAGGCACGCGGGTGAGCGCCTTCTCGACCACCGGCAGCATGCGATCCCAATCGGCCTGGATATCATTGAAACAGAAATTCTCGGGGATTCCGCGCATCCCCCAGGGCTTCGCGACGGGCTCAAAAAAGCCCACCATGATCTTGCCGGCCTCTTCGCGGATATAGGCACTGTTGCCAGGATCGCGCAGGATCGGCAGCTTGTTGTGGACCCCGCTGATCGCCTCCGAGACGAGGTAGTAATGTTCGGCGGCCTGCAAGGGCACGTGCACGCCGGCAAGACGTCCGACTTCGCGCGCCCACATCCCGGCACAGTTCACGACGAACTCGGCGGTGAGGTCGCCCTGCGTCGTTTGCACACCAGTCACCCGACCCTTCGCCTGCGTGATGGCGAGAACTTTGGTGTGTTCAAAAATCTGCGCGCCGCCCGCCCGCGCGCCCTTGGCCAGGGCCTGCGCGACATCCGCCGGGTTGACCCGACCATCGTGCGGGAAATGGAAAGCTGCCTGCACATTGGTGACCTCAGCCAACGGCCAAATCGCCTTGACCTCCGCCGGCGAAATCTCCTGGCTCTCGACTTCGAAACAACGCGCCAGGGCACAGCCACGGCGCATTTCGAAGGCTTTGTACGCGGTCATCGCCAGTTGAATGGAGCCGCAGTCGATGAGGCCAGTGGCCTGGCCGGTCTCGGCTTCGAGCTTGCGATAAAGATCCTGGGTGTACTTGGCGAGTTTGGTCTGCGCCTCGGTATCGCGCAGAGTCGTTTAGAGCCCGGCGGCATGCCAGGTGGTGCCGCAGGTCAGCTGCTCGCGTTCGAGCAGCACCACGTCCCGCCAGCCGAGCTTGGTCAGGTGGTAGGCAATCGAGCAGCCAATGACGCCGCCGCCGATGATAACGACCCGTGCGCTACTGGGCAGAGGTTTGGATGACACATGGCGCTCCAGAGAACAGTCACTCTAGGGCTGATTATGGCATTCCATGCGGGTCGCATCGACTGCCAGAGTAGCCGCCACCAGGTCGCGGACGATATTATCCAGATCGACCATGGCGGGTTCGTCAATTCATTTTCAGCGGAGCGCACGCATGAACGAAGTATTCGTGGCCGGCGTCAGCATGACGCCCTTTGGCAAACATCTGGACAAAACCTTGAAAGCGCTGACCGAGGCCGCGCTCACTGCCGTGTTAAAGGATGCCGGGTGTACCACCCGTGACGTAGAAGCGGCGTTCTTCGGCAACTGCGTGCAAGGCCACATGGAAGGCCAGGACATGGTGCGTGGCGAGATCGCGCTACGCGCCTGCGGCCTGCAACACATCCCGGTGATCAATGTGGAGAACGCGTGCGCGACAGCGAGCACCGCGTTTCATTTGGCGGTGAATTATGTGAAAGCCGGCGCGGCGGATGTGGTGCTCGCGATTGGCGTGGAGAAAATGTATTCCACGGACAAGGCACGCATGTTCAGTGCCTTCGATGGGGCGTGGGATGTGCATGCGGTCGAGTCCAATCGCGACACCCTGGTCAGCATGGGCGACGGGGTAGAGGTGCCGCCGGGCACCACTTCTGATCGACCCTACAGCGTTTTCATGGACGTCTATGCCGGGTTCTCTCGTTTGCACATGAAGACCTTCGGCACCACCCAGCGACAAATTGCCGCGGTCGCCGCGAAAAATCATCAGCACTCCACGCACAACCCACTATCGCAATATCAACGACCCTTCACGGTGGATGAAGTGCTGGCCGCGCAACCGATCATTTATCCACTGACCATCCCGATGTGCTCACCCGTCAGTGATGGCGCTGCAGCGGCCATCGTGTGTAGCGCAGCGGGGCTCAAACGCCTGAACGCCGCGCACGGCCGCAGCAAGCGCGTGCTCGCGACAGTGCTGCAGACCGGCAGTCAGCGGGCGCCGGACGATTATGCGCAGCACGCGACGCGCCTCGCGGCCACCAAGGCCTACGCGCAAGCGGGCCTCGGACCGCGCGATATGTCGCTGGCCGAAGTCCATGACGCGACTGCCATGGGCGAAATCATCGAAGTGGAAGCGTTGCAGCTGTGCGCCCTCGGTGAGTGCGGGCCCGCCGCCGAGCGTGGCGAACTAAGCATCGGCGGACGGCTGCCGGTGAATCCCTCTGGCGGTCTTGAATCCAAAGGCCATCCCATTGGTGCAACCGGGCTCGGCCAGATTTACGAGTTGATCACTCAGCTGCGGGGCGAAGCCGGAGCGCGCCAAGTCGCCAATGCACGCGTGGGCATTGCGCAGAACGGTGGCGGGATCGTGGGCGTCGAAGAGGCCGTGGTGGCGGTGACGATTCTGGGGGGATAGGAGAGGATAAGGAGAAGCCGAATCGCTAATTCCCGTCATTCCAGGCAAGGCTCGAAGGGCCGCGACCTGGAATCCATGGGCGCAGGATAAGGCCGCAGGGATTCCAGATAACCGCTTCGCGATTTCTGGAAGGACGGGGTTAAAGGTCTTCGCCGAGTTATAGCACCGTCACACTGTCATCCCGGGCGCAGCCGCATAAGCGGCGTAGACCCGGGAGCCAGGGGCGCCTGTTATCCAGGCTGACGGAGTTACAAAGTTAGACGAAACGGATTATCTGAATAGGTCCCGGATCAGGTCCCCAGCCGCCGAATCGCCGCCTCAGTGCAGTACTGATCGAACATCGATTCATCGTTCACGCGCATCGCGTAACCGCCACCCACCGCCTTCACTTGCTCGAGGCGCGTCATGCGATTGCTCTGCACATCGTGCGCGTGCACATTGCACCAGGACCAGTAGGGCTGTTTGCCGTTGTAGTCTTCGACGCGCTTATCGCCATTTTCATACATCGAATAACAGCCATCGAAGGATTTGAACGGTTCGCCACGGCGATCATAGGTCACCATGTTTACCGGCAGGAGGGTGCGTGAATCGAACCACACGCGTTTCTTGGCAATCGGTGCGCGCGGATAACTGGTGGGTTCGGCCTCCACCACAATCACTTCCGGGATCAACTCAACTTTGGTATCCCAGAAGGTGATGCCATTCGGTCCCCCGTGCGTGGTGTTCTGCCAATTATCGTGCTCGCTGTGCCAGTTCTGCGAAAGCCCTGACAGGAATGGTCCGCGCCCGATGATTTTATAGTTGCCCCAGGTGAGATACGGATCACCCGCAGTCCAGGCATCCGAGAGGTACAGCGTGGTCCCTGGAATCAGGGGTTCAAAACGCTGGCTCGAAGGGAACCGGCGCACGCGCTTGAATGCCGGCAGGAAGCCCATGAGCTCGGGGAACTTGGTTTGATCGTATTCCCAGATATTCAGGAACGAGGTGCCCTTGGCATCGTTCGGAAAGGTGAAGAATACGGACTGATAACGCAGCTTGTCCTCCGAACCTGGCAGGTAGGGCTTGGGATCAATGCTGACCCGTCCAACCGCTGCGTATTCACACCAGCAGACTTCGTAATGATGCGTCTGCTCGCCTTCGGCACTGATCTCGTAATCCTTGATCGCATAAAAGGAAATGTCGTGCCGGCCCCAGGACAACGTGATGGGGATGAAGCATTCGGCGCCGGTGGTCGGCTCGGGAAACGGGTTACCGCCAATCCATGGCTTGCCTTCTTTGGTGTAGATATTGCCGACCGGATCGAGCATCGCCTGACCCTTATTGCGCAAGGTCGCTTCGATATAGTCGATGGGACTCAGCCGGGTCATGTCTTTGACTGATTCCACCAGTTCCAATTTGCGTCCCAGCTGTTTGATCTGGGTGTACTTGATGGGATCAATCAGATCCTGCACGAGATCTACATTGTTGACATCGATCATGTCGCCCGGCTTCAACTTGCCCTTGGTGTACATCTCGATCGAAAGCAGTTCGTCGGGGTAAGCTTTCTCAAAGGTGCCGTTCTGGGCCACTGCATCCCACACGCTGCCAAACACGCCCGCGCCGAGCACGCCGCGCGCAGTTTGTTGCATGAAGTGACGTCGGCTGTAGTTGAAGTCGTACTTGCGAATTCGCATGTTGAACTCTCCGTTGTGTACCGATTAGACGCAGAGCGCCTCGAATCGTTCCTGTAATTGCTGGGTGTCGAGATCACGGCCGATGAAAACCAACCTGCAGCTCTCGTCTTGGTCAGGCCATTCCGAAAGCCATTGTAGCGGGTAAAACTTGTTCTGCACGGCGTGCACGATCACCGGTTTGCCACCTTTCTCGCGGGCGCCGGCGATCCCTTTGATGCGCAGGATCTGCACGCGCTGCGTGTTCACCACTTGATTCAAGAACACCGTGAGACCGGCGAGACTGATCGCCCCAGGGTGCTGAATCACATACTGCGTGTACAGATGATCGTGATGGGCATGCGAGGACTCCGCATGATGTGCCAGCCAGGCGGACACCATGTCCTGGCGCACTGTGGGATTGAAACGTTCTGTGCCGAACAGTTGTTGCGGGGCAGCATCCAAGCTCGTTGAGGAAATGCGCGGCGCTTGCGAGTTAAGCGCGATCACGAGCTTTTCCGTCGCCACCTGCTGCTCTGCGCTCGCCAGATCCAATTTGCTGATGACGATGAGATCGGCCATCGCTACCTGATCGGCCGCCGTGTGCTGCGCCGCCAGGGTGGCCGCCACATTGAGCGCATCGACCACTGTCACGACAGTGTCGATCACATAACCTTTTTGCAGCGGGGGATTCGTCATCAGGGTATGCAGCAATGGCACGGGATCGGCCACGCCGCTGGTTTCAATCAGCACCCGGTCGAAGGCCTTAATCTCGCCGGTTTGCCGTTGGCGATGCAGATCGCGCAAGGTCATCACGAGATCGCCGCGCACGGTGCAGCACAGGCAGCCATTGCGCAGCTCAACAATTGATTCACTGAGACTGGCGACGATCAGGTGATCGATGCTGATCTCGCCGAACTCGTTGATGATTACCACCGTATTGGAGAATTCCGGCTGCGGCAACAAGCGCGATAACAGCGTGGTTTTACCGCTGCCAAGAAATCCTGTCAGGATGCCGACGGGGATTTTAGCCATTGAAAGGCGCGCAGCGACGTCGCAATCCAGAGCAAGAGGCGTGGCGCCGCCAGTGCACTAATTCACCGCACGCTCGGAATTAACCCAGAATTTTTTGCGGATTTCCGTCTTCAACACCTTGCCCACCGGAGAACGCGGCAGGTCCGGCCAGAACTCGACATGCTTCGGCGCCTTCACACTGCCGAGGCGCTGTTTCGCGAATTCCATAATCTCGGCCTCAGTCGCTGACTTATTCGGTCGCAACAGCACGATGGCGGTGACAGCCTCGCCCCACTTGGGATCAGGGACACCGATCACGGCGCAGTTTTCAACCGCAGGGTGGCCGTTGATCGCAGCTTCGACTTCCGCCGAGAACACATTAAAACCGCCGGTGATAATCATGTCCTTCTTGCGATCGACGATGTAGACATAGCCTTCTGCGTCCCAGTACGCCACATCTCCAGTGTGATGCCAGCCGCCGTGATGCGCCTCCGCTGTCCCTTCGGGATTGCGGTAGTAGCACGGCGCGACGAGATCACCGCGCACGACGACTTCGCCGCGCTCACCGCGCGGCAGCAGCTGGCCGTCTTCGTCCATGATCGCCATCAAGGTCAATGCACAGGGCTTGCCGCAACTCTTAAGACGATGGTGCAAGGTGGGATCGCGCGCGGCCGCCGCAAGCTCTGCCGGCGACAGATACGTGACCAGCATCGGCACTTCCACCTGTCCATAGCACTGGCACATACAGGCGCCGAAGACCTCGACCGCTTCCGCGAGCTTAGCGGGCGCGACCGGCGAGGCCGCAATCAGGAAATGGGTCAACGAGGAGTAATTGAATTCGCGCACGCGCGGATGACCCAGCATCGCGTAGAGCACAGTTGGCGGCAGGAACAAATGCGTGACCTGGTAGCGTTCGATCGCCACCATGATCTCCAATGGTTCAATCTTATCGAGAATGACATTGGTCGGCGCCTGCGGCGTGAGCATGAAAGTAAGAATGCCCGCCGCATGCGTCATCGGCGCGACACACAGATGAACCGGTGGGTTAGCCCCCGCAGGCATGGTGATCCCGGTTTCTGCAATCAAAGTGGACCAAGTCAGGTTATCCCACAGGATCCCTTTGGCACGACCGGTGGTACCGCCGGAGCCGAGGATGGTCGCCATGCGATGGGTGTCGTAGGGACAGTCCGCGATTTCGCGCAAAGTCGCGCTCTCGATGAAGACCTGCAGCGAAGCGACTTCGCCATCCGGTCCATCGATGCAGACCAGATGTTTCAAGGTCGGTACCTTAAGGCGTATTTCACGGACGTTGCTTGCGAAACTGCTGTGATAGAACAACCACTCGCATTCGGTCAAGTTCATGAAATCGATATTCGTGTCCAGTGCATTACGCGCGTTGATCGGCACCCACGTGGCATTCGCACGGAAACTCGCCAGTACACAGGCAAAGGCCTGCACGTCGTTCGGCGAATACACCGCGATGCGTCCTGTATCGCTGAGGCCACGTTGCACGATGCCGCAGGCGATCTGCAGTGAATAGGCCTGCAATTGTCGATACGTGTAAGTGCGCTCGCCGCCCATGACGGCCACGCGCTCAGGCGCTTGCAGGACCGCCTTGTCGAAATAGTCGATCACTCTCACCAGGGGATCCTCGGCGTTCTAAGGTCAAAATTAGCGAACAGGACGGAAATGCGCAGCGCCTTCCGCCGTACGAGATCACCTGCGATAGACCCCGTCATCCCGGAAAGCGCGGTCACAGCCGGAGCCCCAGCGAAAGCTGGGGGCTTATCCGGGATCCACCCTCGACATCAGCGTCCATGGATCCCGGGTCTTCGCCCGGGATGACAGAATCTGATCTCAGCCTTTGCCGGAAGGCGCGACGCTCGCAACGACAATACTTCTA
>JANOVQ010000620.1:0-48077 GCA_031417495.1 Pseudomonadota bacterium
AGCGCGCAGGTAGCGCCGACGTTTCAACAGCTCACCGAAGGTTGGAACGCTGAACCCAATGCGCCTGATCCCCAGATCGAGATCGATGGCGCAGACTTGCTGCTCAAGTTCACGGTGGATGCCATCCAGTTCCCCGAGTTCGAACAGGACGAAATCGCCGTTCTTCGTTTCGCGAACTGTGCACGTTACCGTCTTGGGCCGGTGAACGATGAAGGCTGGTATCGGGGCCGCTGCAGGTTCAGTGATTTGGCGCCGGCATGGGGTGAGTTCTATTCGATCAAGGCCGACCTCGCGCTGCTGAATGCGCCGCAGGACTGGCAGCCGCTCGCTGTCGAGAACGTACCCAGGCAGCACTTTCTCTTTTACTTCCGCGAGAACACCTTCGAGTGCGTCGCTGAACAATGCCTGATTGAGCCTTGCGCTGAAAACGCGCTTATTCGGACCGACAAGAGGCTGTAAGTCCTCTGCCTCGCGTGCGGCAATGGTGGGGCATCAAGCCTGCGCAATAGCCCCCACGGCGATTAGCGCCTGAATTTGCGCCTCGTCATAGCCCAGCGTTTGTAACAGTTCGCGGGTGTGCGCGCCGAGTGCTGGTGCGGCATGCGGCGCGGTCTTCAGCACGCCTGCAATCTGCATTGGCGAATCGACGGTTTGCCTACCGGGGAGATCGACAATGTCGCGAAATACGCCGTTAGCCTGCATCTGCAAATCGTCAGGTAACGAAAAACTGCGCTGCACGACGCCGAATGTCACGCGATGATGGTTGAGAGATTCGGTCCATTCCGCAAGGGTGCGGGTCGCGAATACCTGATCCAGAATTTCCACTAAGACTCGCGCATTGGCGCGTCGCTCGGCCGAGCTTGTGAAGCGCGGATCTGCAAGCAGATCTGGCCGCGCGATGGCGTCGCAAAAAAGCGCCCACTCGTGGGCTTCCTTAACCATCACCAGCGAGAAATGGCGCTGATCTTTAGTTTCATACACGCTCAGCAACGGGTTGGGTGACTCTGCATGGTTCCAGGGTTCGGCTGGTATCGCCTGACAGAGTGCCGCCTGGGCCATGATGCTATTGGCCCACACGCCGTTGGCCATCAGCGAGGTCGAGACCTTGGCGCCCTGCCCGGTGAGCGCGCGGCGATACAACGCCAGCATGATTGTGCCGAACAAGCTGACTGCCGTCGGATGGTCACCCATCCCCGGTGCGGATAGCGAGACCTCGCCGCCGCGCGGACGAATCAGATCCATCATGCCGGAGCGGGCCCACCACGCGGTCGCGTCGTAGCCTGGTCTTTCCGTCTCGGCGCCCAGATCTCCATAGCCGGTGACATGGGCGTAGATCATATTCGGGTTGAGCGCCTGCACATCTTCATGGCGGATTTGCAGATCGCTCAACACGGAAGGCTGATAGTTCGTGATGAAAACATCTGTGGTCGCCAACAGCTTATAGAGCGCGGCACGCCCGTCGGGGTGCTTCAGATTCAACGCCAGCGATTTCTTGTTGCGGGCGTCCAGCAACCAGGCGTAGTTTTCAGTGCATTCGGGAAGTGGCCGCAGGGTATAGAGATGGCGATACGGATCGCCGATGCCGGGCGGCTCGACATGAATGACCTCAGCGCCGAAATCGCCCATGATGGTGCCGGCGGCCGGGCCGGCGATGAAGGTCGCCGCCTCCACTATCCGAATGCCGTCCAGGA
This sequence comes from Pseudomonadota bacterium, assembly GCA_031417495.1. Lineage (GTDB taxonomy): Bacteria > Pseudomonadota > Gammaproteobacteria > CAIKBL01. The sequence continues at coordinate 1,692 of JANOVQ010000620.1, forward strand.
TCGATTGCATGCTGCGGTTACTCCCGTTTGCCGTGGCCTGGAGCATAGCATTTCGTCACATGACCCTGGCGCGTAAGGGACGTTGCGAACCACGTGGAATGTGCGCGCAGCTCAATTATTCAAACTCAACTTGCACAAGGAAATCGGATGAAACTCAGCAAACCCCGGGTGAACCCGCTCGACGAATCCCAATGGAACGAGACGGTCAAAAATACTTTGCGGGAGGTAAAGATTGGCACGGGTGCAGTGCCCAATATTTTCAAGACCCTGGCCCATCATCCGGATCTCATGCGGCGCTGGCTGGTGTTCGGCAATCACGTGTTGTTCAAGTCAACCGTGCCGGCGCGCGAACGTGAACTGGTGATTCTGCGCATCGGCTGGTTGTGCGAAGCCGAATACGAATGGGCCCAGCATGTGCGCATCGGCAAACAAACCGGCCTTACCGACGACGAAATTCATCGCATTAAAATCGGTCCCTCGGCTAAAGGCTGGACTGAACGGGATGTGCTGCTGCTGAAGGCGACCGATGAATTGCACAAGGATGCCTGTATCACCGATGCCACCTGGGCGGGCCTGAGCACGCACTACAATACCCAGCAGCTGATGGATCTGGTGTTTGCGATCGGTCAATACAATCTGGTGTCGATGGTCCTGAATACCTTTGGCGTCCAGCTGGATGCCGATCTGGAGACTTCGTTTGCGAATACCTGAGGTGGAGCGGGCGCGCGCAACGGCGCGTTCAGCTGGAGTTCGCACAGCCTGGGTTCGATATCGGAGTGCCTACCAATCAGCGAGCGTACGTGTTTCACGGGACGGCCGTCATCCCAGGCTGCGCGTTAATTCGCAAGTAGATCCTCAGTCCAAGGCAATGAACGAGGTCGAATAGACTTTACCCTAAGCGTCCCCGCTACTCCCGCAAGCGACCCAGCTGCTCCGTCAGGCGTGCGATCTGATCGCGATTATCCGCCGCGCGTTTGCGCTCTTTCGCGACTACGTCAGGCGGTGCTTTGGCAACGAAGGACTCGTTGAAGAGTTTGCTTTCTACTCTTTGCAGATCCTGGGTTAGACGGGCGAGTTCTTTGGTAAGCCGCTCGCGTTCGACTATCGGATCGATAAGGTCCAGCAGCGGCACGAGAATGGTCATTTCGCCGACGAGTGCAGTCGTCGCGTCGGGATCGGTTAGATCGTCGACCGGCGTAATCTGCGCCACGCGAGCGAGCGTTTTGATGTAGCGTTCCAGTGCTTGCAGGCGATGCTGTTCGGCGTGATTTCCCCCATGCACCTTAATCGGAATGCGTTTAGCCGGCTCGAGATTGTTCTCGGCGCGAATGCGGCGCACGCCCAGCACGAAGCTCTTCAACCAGGCGATGGTTTCGGCGGCGACTGCGTCTTCGCTCAGATCGCTGACCTGCGGATAGGCCTGCAGCATGAGAGTCTGACCAAGCTCGCCGCGCAGCGGTGCCACCTTGCACCAGATTTCGTCGGTGATGAACGGCATCAGCGGGTGCATCATGCGCAAGGTGCATTCGAGCACTTCAACCAGGGTGTGGCGTGTCGCGGATTTCACTTCGTCCGGTGTCTGCTCGTCGTTCAAGGTGACTTTCGCGAGCTCGATGTACCAGTCGCAATACTCGTCCCACACGAATTCGTAAATGGCCTGCGCGGCGAGATCGAAGCGATAGGTTTCGAAGCCGGCTTGCACTTCGCTGAGCGCGCTGCGCAGGCGTTGGCGGATCCAGCGTTCTGGCACGCCGAAGCTCGCGGCATGCGGGGTGCCGCTGAGCTTGGTTTCGCCCAGCATCATTAAAACGAAGCGCGATGCATTCCACAGCTTGTTACAGAAATTTCGATAGCCATCGATGCGTCCGAGATCGAAGCGCACATCACGGCCCTGAGTGGCCATGGAGGCGAAGGTAAAGCGCAGCGCATCGGTGCCATAGCTCGGAATGCCGTCGGCAAACTGCCGGCGCGTAGCGGCCTCGATCTTCGCGGCGTCTTCGGGGCGCATCAAACCTGTCGTGCGCTTGGTGACCAGGGGTTCCAATGTGATGCCATCGATCAGATCGATCGGGTCGAGAATATTGCCTTTCGACTTCGACATCTTATTGCCTTCGGCATCGCGCACCAGGCCATGGATATAGACCTCGCGGAACGGCACATCGCCCATGAACTTCAGGCCCATCATGATCATGCGCGCGACCCAGAAGAAGATGATATCGAAGCCCGTGACCAGCACCGAGGTGGGATAGAAGGTGCTTAGCTCTGGCGTTTTCGCCGGCCAGCCGAGCGTGGAAAACGGCCAGAGCGCCGAGGAAAACCAGGTGTCGAGTACATCGGGATCCTGCGTAAGTTGGAGCTCCGCGCCAAGTTGATGCTTGGCGCGTGCCTCAGCTTCCGTGCGTCCCACATAAATATTGCCGGCCGGGTCATACCACGCTGGAATGCGATGCCCCCACCACAGCTGCCGCGAAATGCACCAGTCATCGATATTGCGCATCCATTCGAAATAAGTCTTGCGCCAATTGTCGGGCACGAATTTAAGGCGACCGTCTTCGACACAGGCGATGGCGGGCGCGGCCAAGGGGGCGATACGCACGAACCATTGATCGGTCAGGAACGGCTCGATCACGGCCTGCGAGCGATCGCCACGCGGCACCATCATCTTGTGCGGATCGGCGCGCACCAAGAGGCCGAGTGCATCCAGATCAGCCACCACCCGGCGGCGCGCTTCAAAACGGTCAAGACCTTGGTAGGCCGCCGGCGCCTGGTCATTAATCGCTGCCTGCTCAGTGAAAATATTGATCATCGGCAACGCATGGCGTGCGCCGACTGCGTAGTCATTGAAATCGTGCGCGGGCGTAATTTTCACGCAGCCGGAACCGAATTCCGGATCCACGTAAGTGTCGGCGATGATCGGGATGGTGCGCCCACAGAGAGGGAGCTGAACCGCCTTGCCAATGATGCGCCGGTAGCGATCATCTTCCGGATGCACCGCCACCGCCACGTCGCCGAGCAGGGTCTCGGGTCGCGTAGTCGCGACGACCACATAACCCGCGCCATCTTCGAGCGGATAGCGGATGTGCCAGATCTGTCCTTGTTCTTCTTGTGACACAACTTCGAGATCAGAAATAGCGGTATTCAGCACCGGATCCCAGTTCACCAGTCGCTTGCCGCGATAGATGAGGCCTTCTTCGTGCAAGCGCACGAAGGCCTCGTTCACGGCCTGCGACAGGCCTTCGTCCATCGTGAAACGTTCGCGGCTCCAGTCCATCGAAGCACCCATGCGCCGCAACTGCTGGGAGATGGTGCCACCCGATTCCGCTTTCCAGTCCCACACCGCAGCGGTGAATTTCTCGCGCCCGAGTTCCTGCCGCGACTGACCTTTCAAACCAAGCTGGCGTTCGACCACCATCTGGGTTGCGATGCCAGCATGGTCGGTCCCGCACTGCCACAGGGTGCGCCGTCCCTGCATGCGCTGATAGCGAATAAGCGCATCCATCAGCGTGTCCTGAAACGCATGCCCCATATGCAGACTGCCGGTCACGTTCGGCGGCGGCAGCATGATGCAGTAGGGATCGCTGCCCGTGGTCGGCTTGAAGTAACCGGCAGCTTCCCAGGCTCGATAACGCGTCTGTTCGATCGCGTGAGGATCGTAGGTCTTGGCAATTGCGGAGTCGGCGGGCGAGGGTGTCAAAGTTGCGCTCATCCGGGGCTTTTCTTGGGTTGTCCGATCAAGGGAAGTCGCCTCTTCGGGTGGCGCGCATGGCGGCGTGACTGCAGGCTCCTCTATTTCGACGGCTAGCGGTGCCACAGCTGTCGCTGCATCACTCATGAGGACTTGGTGCACCGCTGGGCTGCGCGGGCGCTCGCCGAACAACGCGCGATCGACATTCTCCACGCGCTCCGTCAGTACCGGCAGGATCACGCCAGGCGGCGGTCGGCGCCCGCCGAGCACCTCGCGCAATTCGTCGCGTTTGTGCTCGATCAGAGTTTCGAGCTCGTGGATCGTCGAGCCCAAGTCGGCGGGGGTAGCATCGTCTGAAGTCACAGCCATCGCAAAGTCATCCGTTGTGGGTGGCGAGCGGATATCCTCGATCCTTGTAGAAGCGGTAGCGCTCGCGGGCGAGTTGCCGGGTGTGATCGTCATGGCCGGTGGTTTCGATCACACGCTCGAATTGGCTGAAGAAGCTGGGCACTTCGGCGTGGAGATTCAGCAAGGTGTCCATGCTCTCGGGGGCTGCTTCGGCACAGCCGAGTACGACTTTCGCGTGGCCGGCATCAGCGCTGCCGGCCAGCGCATGCGGCACGAAACTGGTGTCGTGAAAAGTCCAGAGCAGTTCATCCAGGCTGGTCGCCATGTCCTCGTCCAGGCAATGCACGTAAACCTGCCGCCCCGCCTGCCAGGCGCGTTCGACCAGTTCGCACACGCAGACATCGTGTTGACGCCGCGCCTGCGCCGGGAGCACATGAAAATCGATACTCGTCATGTGCTCGTCGGTTCGCAGCGTTGGAGGAGGAACTCAAGGAGCAACGGCACCGGGCGTCCGGTGGCGCCCTTGGCCTTACCGCCGGTCCACGCGGTGCCGGCGATATCCAGATGCGCCCAGTGATAATCCTTGGTGAAGCGCGCGAGAAAGCAGGCGGCGGTGATGGTCCCTGCTTCGCGCCCGCCGACATTCGCCATATCGGCGAACGGACTTTCGATCTGCTTCTGATAATCCTCCCATAGCGGCAGACGCCACGCGCGGTCACCGGCCAATTGGCCTGCGGCGAGCAGTGCCTCAGCCAGTGAGTCTTGATTGCTGAGAAGTCCGCTCGCATGACTGCCGAGCGCGACCACACAAGCGCCGGTCAAGGTCGCGATATCTATCACTACGTCGGGCTCGAACCGCGCGCTGTAGGTCAGCGCATCGCACAGGATCAGGCGACCTTCCGCATCAGTGTTGAGAATTTCGATGGTCTGTCCCGACATGCTGGTGACCACATCGCCCGGCTTGCTCGCATTGCCATCGGGCATGTTCTCAGTTGCCGGCACGACGCCAACCACGTTGATCGGCAATGCCAATTGCGCCACGGCCTGCATGACGCCGAAGACGCTGGCGGCGCCTGCCATGTCAAATTTCATCTCATCCATCGCCGCCGCCGGCTTGATGGAGATGCCACCGGAATCGAAGGTCACGCCTTTGCCAACCAGCACCACGGGCCGGGCTTTGGGTTCCCCACCACGATACTCAATCGTGATCAGTTTGGGCGGTTGCCGGCTGCCGCGCGCCACCGATAACAGCGAACCCATGCCAAGTTTCTGCATGTCGCTTTCCTCCAGCACCGAAACCTTGAGCGCGGCATGGGTCTGCGCGAGTTCAAGCGCGACCTCGGCAAGGTGCGTGGGGGTGCAGTGATTGCCGGGAAGGTTGGCGAGATCCTTTGTCAGCGCTATGCCGCTCGCAATGCCCTTGCCCAGGGTAATCCCCGCTTCGACTGCGGCGGCCTCGGCGTTCTCGCTCAAGAGAAAGACCCGGCCGAGCTGCGGCTTACGTGCCGGCTTGCTCTTCATTTTATCGAATCGGTAGTTGGCGTTATTGAAGGCGACCGCCGTGTGGCGCGCCTTCCAGCACGCGTCATGTGTTTTCACTTTCACTTCGAGCAAGGCGCTTGCGGCGGTTTTGAGACCGGCTTCGCACACTGCTTTGGCGGCCTTGTGCAGGATCGTGAGGTATTCGGGTCCGGTGACTCCGTCCTGTTTGCCACAACCCACCAGTAATACGCGCTCGGCAGCGATTCCGCTGACGTCTGGCAGCATTAGCGCTTCCCCATGATTACCGCTAATATCGCCTCGCTTGATGACGCGAGTGAGCGCGCCGCGACTGGCCTTGTCGAGCGACTGCGCGGTCGGGCTCAGGCGCTTGCCCTGGAAGATTGCGACTGCGAGGCAAGCCGTTTTCAGGGTGCGTGCGCTACCAAGTTTGACCGAGATTTCCATCTTGACGTTTCTCCGCTGATGTTCCGCCCCATGAATGCCATCCGCGCGCCGTGCGAGCGGGGTTCACCGCAGTGTATTCGTTCGATGATTGAGCCGTAAAGTGCGCTTAGCTGTATGAAGATCCTCGATCGCTATATTGGTTGGAACATCATTTCCGCGACCGTCACAGTACTCTTCGTGCTGGTCACGATTTTTACCTTTTTCTCATTCATCGACGAATTGGAAGATGTTGGACGTGGCAATTATGGCTTGCCGCGCGCGGCGGTATTTGTCCTGTTCAGCGTGCCGAGCCTTACCTACGAACTGTTTCCGATGGCGGCGCTCATCGGTTCCTTGATTGGCTTCGGAACCATGATGCGTAATGGCGAGCTTGCGGTGATCCGCTGCGTAGGCGTGTCCAAAAGTCGCGTGGTCTACGCGGTGGTGAAGGCTGGTTTGGTGCTCCTCGGTTTGGCGATGTTCAACGGCGAGTTCATCGCCCCTCCCGCAGAACGTTTTGCGCGGGACTATCGCAATATCGCGATCAATGATCGGATTACCTTCAAATCCGAAAATGGCTTTTGGGCGCGCGACGGCAATAACTACATCAACATCCGGGAAATTTTGCCCGGAGATCAATTGCGGGATGTGTTTATTTACGAATTCGATGCCGAGAACGCGCTGCGTCTGAGCACCTATGCGGAATTCGCCCATTACGCCGGTCGCGAGTGGGTGCTGCAGAATATTTCGCAGACGGTGTTGACTGAAGAGGGTTTAGAGAAGCGCACCTTGCCGGAGGCCGCGTGGGATTCGATCCTAAAACCCGATCTGTTGCAGATGGTGACCATCAATCCGGACAGTCTCTCAATTTGGAATCTGTTCAAATACAGCCGATTTCTGCTGAGCAATGGACAAAATGCCCAGCGCTACCTGCATGTGATGTGGCTGAAGCTCTCGTATCCGCTGGCGAGTGTAGTGATGGTGGTGCTGGCGGTGCCGATGGTGTTCCGCGCCAATCGCAATGTGACGGTGGGCCAGCGCGTACTGGTGGGCGCGTTGATCGGACTGGGCTTTCATCTGCTCAATCAGGCGGCGGGTCATCTGGGCGTGGTGTACGAGATTCCGCCGATTTTGAGCGCGACGGGACCAGCGTTGCTGATGACGGCAGTGGCGGCCTACCTGTTGGCGCGGACGCCTTAGTCACCTTCCAGCTTCGGCTAAGCGCAGCGTTATCCGACGCAGCATTTATAAAGACTCAACTCAATCACGCACCAGGCGAGTCGCTGAGACCAAATCGTGCCAAGTGCGCTGTTCATCATCCCATAAGCATCGCCAGTAGCCCATTCCGGCGGGTAGCCAGCCCAGCAGCGCCACGCCAAAACGCAGCGCGGTTTGCCGCCAGCTCACGGCGTTGCCGGTGGTTGCATCTACCAAACGAAGTTTCCAACTGCGCATCCCGAGCGTGCGCCCGCGTCGCCAGCTATGCGCGAAGTAGCCGTAGCAAACCAGGCCAAGCCAGGCGCTGAACCACCAGGACCCATTCGCGATGGCTTGCCCGTGATGGAATGCCACCGCAATCGCACTCGCCACAAAACAGACCGCGAACACCGCGCAGCTGTCGTACACGATCGCGGCTAAGCGTCGCCACAACGAGACGGGGCGAAGTTCGCGCGCAGGGGGCGGGGCGTCGGTCATGTCGGGAAACTCAGTGCGGAAACTCGGCGTCCACGAATCTGTCACAATGCGGACCAGTCCGGCAAGACGCCATCGCCATGCATGTTCTCGAACACCTTGCTCTAGGCCGCCGCAGTTTGCGCCTGATTGGGTGGGCATGGCTGCTCGCATTTTGTGCAAGGTCGGTGTTGGCCCATCCGCTCGGCGCGCCGCCCGGGAAATTGATCGACGTTCACGGCACGCGCTTGCATCTGTACTGCGCGGGGCGCGGCGCGCCGCTGGTGATCTTGGATGCGGGTCTGGGTGGCGCATCCTTGGAATGGCTACCCGTCATGAAACAGGTCGCGCGCTTCGTTGAAGTGTGCGTGTATGACCGCGCGGGGTATGGCTGGAGTGATATGGGCACTTCCCCTCGCACCAGTTCGCAGGAAGTGGACGAACTCCACGAGTTGCTCGCGAATGCCGGTCGCCGGGGACCTTATATTCTCGTCGGACATTCCTTCGGCGGGTACAACGCCCAACTGTTCGCGCGTCGTTATCCGCTTCTCGCGGCGGGCCTAGTGTTGGTCGACGCTTCGCATCCGAATCAAGTGGAGCGTTTTCAGGCAACTCCCTATCGCATTAACACTGCGCCCTCGAGCCGCTACGGCTTGGTCCAGTTTGGTGAAATGCCGGCACTGCACGCCAACCTCTCGCGTCGCGCACGCCTGTTAATGTTGTATCAATTTAAAAATTGGAAACCGCGCCGCACGATTTCGTATGAACTGCTGGGGTTTCGTGACAGTGCGCGTGAACTGCGCAGCGCCCGGGCGCTGCCCCCGCTGCCGCTCGTAGTGCTCACCCGGGGCAAACGCGCGTGGCCGCTGACGCCGCATGGGGATCTCCTCGAGCAATTGTGGATCGATCTGCAAAGCGAGTTGGCAGCGCAAAGTCCTGAGTCTGCGCACCTTATCGCGCGCGACAGCGGTCACATGATCCATCTTGAGCAGCCTGCGCTGGTGGCCTATGCCATCGCGTTAGTCCTTGACGCGGTACGTGACGCACCGACTGACAGGCACGCAAGTCTGCTGCCCGGCAATGCCGCGCGGCGTTTCGATGGCATCATCGAGAATACGGTATGGCTGCGCGATTCGTTGGGTGTGCGCACGGCGGGTCGCGTGTCGTCAGGCGTGGCTTTGCGCGACACTGCGGCGCAGTGACACCACTGAGCGGGACTCAATGGTGAACCCGCTTCGCGAATTGCGTGCGGCGGCCGCGCAAGCCTTCGCGCTGGCCGATCCTGCCGCTAAATGTGCGTCTGTCGCAGCGCTGCAAACTGCTGCTGCACAAGGCGCGTTGAGCCTCGATACTGCGCACATTTTTACCACCCACCAGGAACCCGGGCGACCCGCGCGACCGCTGCTTATTCATCCGGCAAAAGTACCGCGTCGCCGACTTGGCACACCCGCTGGACGCACTGCGCTCATTCATGCGTTGGCACATATCGAGTTCAATGCGATCAATCTCGCGCTGGATGCCATCGCGCGATTTCCTGATCTGCCCGAGGCCTATTATTTTGACTGGCTCAAGGTGGCCGGAGAAGAGGCACACCATTTCGACTTATTGGTCGCACGCTTGATGGACTTCGGTCATGGCTATGGCGATTTCCCGGCGCATGATGGGTTGTGGGAAGTGGCGGCCAAGACCTGTCACGACGTGCTCGCTCGAATGGCGTTGGTCCCGCGGATTCTCGAGGCGCGTGGCTTAGATGTCACGCCGGGTCTGCAGGCGCGGCTGCAGGCAGTGGGGGATGTGGCGTCGGCGGCGATCCTGGAAATCGTCCTGCGCGATGAAATCAAGCACGTCGCAATCGGCAATCATTGGTTCACATTTTTGTGCCGGCAACGCGGCTGTGTGCCACCCGCGACGTTTCTCACGCTGTGCGAGACACATGCGATTAAGCCGCCACATCCGCCGTTCAATGTGCCGGCGCGGCGCGCCGCAGGTTTCGACGACGACGAACTCAGCGCGTGGGTGGTTCTCGCGCAAAACTGAGCTCGATCCGATTGCGCTCAGCATGCCGCGCGTAGTGGGCGCTGGTGGCGAGGCCCTCGACCAACAAGATGCCAAGGCCGCCAATTCGACGATTATCAGAGTCTTCTTGCAAGACCGCCCGATCAACCGACAAAAATGGATCGTACGCGGCCCCGTCATCTTCATAGATTATCTGCACGACCTCGGCGGTGGTGTGGACACTGAGGTAGATCTTGCCTTCCACGCCATCGCGGCGGCCATGGTGGACGCTGTTCAAGAATAATTCTTCCAGGACTAGCGCGAGCTTGTGGGCCAGGTGCGAGGGCAGCGCCAATTGGTTGGCATGCGCGGCGATTTGCGCGAGTAACGGGCTGAGTTCGCTTTGGATGGCGCGAAAACCCTGTTGCTCAATCTCCATTTTGAGAACCCTGCAATTGCGATGTCCAAACACTACTATACGTACGTGCCATACGGGCGCTGGGAGAATACGGCCATGCCGCTGCACGTTGTGACTACTTTTTGGGCGACTATTTTGTGGTTGGGGGTTACCGTAGCAATGGGCGGATACGCCTGCGCGGCGGAGACCACCGGTATTATTAAAACCCTGCAAGGGACGGTTTCGGTAGAACGCGCCGGCACCACGCTTCCGGCCCAGCTCGGGGCGTCCGTGCTGGAAGCCGATCAGATTGTCACCGGTGGTGATGGCAGTGTCGGGGTTACCTTCCAGGACAACTCGTTGCTTTCTCTTGGTCCGAATAGCCGCCTCGCTATCGCGCATTTCAATTTTGATTCGACCACCCACGATGGCAATTTCGAAACCGTCCTGACGCGTGGCAAACTCGCGGTGATCTCGGGCAAGATAGCGAAACACCAGCAAGATGCCATGAAGGTGCGGACCCCTTCGTCTATCCTCGGCGTGCGTGGCACCGAGTTCCTGGTGGAGGTCACGGCGCCATGAAAAGTTTGTCGGCGGCGGGCCTGCTTATTTTACTGACGGGTTGTGCCAGCGTACCAGTTGAGCACGCCGCCGATCGCGTGGTGTTGCTCCCCGGCCCGGACGGTAGGCTCGGTAAGCTGGCGGTGACGTCGTCCGCGGGTGCCACCGTGCTCGATCAAGCTTATGGCATCGCGGCGGTCAGCACCGCCGGCAAGGTGGCGAATAGTCGCGGCGACGAGGCCGTCGTTCGGCGCGATTTTGCGACCACCCTCGCTGCGCTGCCGCCGCGCCCGGTATCGCATACGCTGTATTTCGAGCACGATTCGGATCGGCTCACGCCAGCGTCGGAGGTCGCGGCACAGGCGATTCTGGTCGAGATCGCGGCGCGGCCGGTCGCCGACATCATCGTGATCGGGCATACCGATACGGTGGGCGAGCTCGTGTACAACGACCAGCTGTCACTGCAACGTGCGAATGCCGTGCGTGCGCGCCTGATTCAACTGGGCGGTGCCGCCGGTCGGATCAGCGCGGCCGGGCGCGGCGAACGCGAGCTCGCGGTGGAAACCCGAGATGACATGCATGAGCCTAGGAATCGACGGGCCGAACTGAATGTGCGTTAAGTCGAGGTCCCTGAAAAGTCACGTGATTGCAACCTAAGCGGTGGGCGGGCAATTGTTCGGGCGATTTAGCAGGTTGGTTGGGGTGCGCACAGCGAGCCCCAGCACCTAATCGCCGCTGCGTTTACGTATCTCTCCGCCCTCCGCGCGAGTTCGCTCACCCAGTGTTGGGCTTCGCAGGCTCAGCCCAACCTACCAGATGACCTGGTTTCGTCTTTCCGCGCTGCTACGTGGTCCGGCGCAGACACAATAACGTAATGTCGTCGGCTTGTTCGGTGTCGCCCACGAAGGAGGCGAGCGTCGCAGTCACTGTGTGAATGAGTTCGGCGGCGGTCGCCTCGGGTGCTGCCGCGCGCAGGCAGGCATGCCAGCGCGCGGCGCCGAATAATTCACCGGTGGCGTTGTTCGCCTCGGTTACCCCGTCGGTTACCAGGCAGACCGCAGCGCCTGCCGTGAGGCTCGCATGGGAGGTCTCGTAGTGGTAGTCGTCCAACGCGCAAAGCGGAGGGCCTGAGCCGGAGAAAGGAGTCTCCAACGCGCCGTCCAGCAGGAGCGCGGGGCTGTCGTGTCCCGCATTCGACCAACGTAATGCGCCGGTATCGAGATTGAGTTCTGCCGCAAACACCGTGAGGAAGAGAAATTCCGGGTTGTCGTGGGTAAGCGCGCGATTCGCTGCGCTGAGGGCGGGCCCGGGATCCCCCTCAGCGCGCAGCACGGCGCCGCGGATCTGCGCCTTGGCCAAGGCCATGAACAATGCGCTCGGCAAGCCTTTACCGGACACATCGCCCACCAGCAGGAAGAGGCGCCGCTCGTCCAGCAGAAAAAAATCGTAGAGATCCCCGCCCACTGATTTTGCGGGCACCATGGCGCTGCCGAGAGTGAAGCGATGGTCGTGTGCGAACTCCCGTGGCTCGGGCAGCATGCCGAGCTGAATACGCCGCGCGGCATCCATCTCGCCCTGCATGCGCACCTCCGCTTCACGCGCGTGGGCCAATTCACGGTGCAAATTTCGACGTTGCGCCCGGGTCTCGGCCAACACCGCGCCCAAGGTGGATAACAGAACGAGCGCGCCGCCCATGCTGGGGTTGGCCACATCGAGCAACCAACCGCGCGCGACGAACGCCGCCATCGCGCCACCGGCGAGCGCGGCGCAGGTGGCCGCAAAACAGAGGATGGCGAGCAACGGTGGCCAGTAGATCACGCTCGCAATCGCGCCGACACCGAGCCCCAGCAGGACCACAACTTCGAGTGTCGCGGTACGGTTGGTGCGCGTCAGCAGGCGCCCAGCCAGGGCATTTTCGAGGGCTTCAGCGTGGGCCTCCACCCCGGGCATGCGTCCCAATGGCGTCGCGACCGTATCCTGCAGGCCAAGTGCGGTGTAACCGATCAGCACGATCCGCCCGCGCAGGATGTCGTGCTCGAGCTTGTCGCGCAGGACGTCGGCCGCCGAATAGGCCGGGCGCTCTTCCCAGCGCGAGAAATGCAGCCACCATTCGCCATTCGCGTCAGTTGGGATGCGGATACCCGCCACTTGGACCGCGCGAATACCAGCGCTGGACATTTCAACCCGCAGCGGATCGGTGCCGCCGAGATAGCGCAGGGCTTCCACGGCGAGACCAGGGACGAGATGCCCCGCGGTGGTCCCGATCAAGGTCGGCAGGCGGCGCAGAATGCCCTGCTCGGCATCGGCGTTCAGCGCCCCGTGGCCGCGCGCGGCGTTATCCAGGACGGGCAGATTGCGCAGTAATCCGGGATAGCGGCGCACGAAATCGAGCGCGTTACCGCCGCGCTGGAGGATTAGGCTCGCCGCCGTCGTCGCCGCAGGCTGGGCCGCGGCTTCGGGGATGCCGGCCACGGCAAGGACCACCGGCGCGGCGCTGAGTGCGCGGGTCAGTTCCACGTCGCCATCAGGCAAAGTGGCGACCAGCCGCGCCGCGTCCTGTGGGTCGAGGCCAAGTTGCATTGCAAGCGCATGCGGCGCGTATTGATCTGGTTCGACAAACAAGGCATCGATCACGATGACGGCGGGTTTGGCGGCGGCGATCTGGGCGATGAGGCCCGCCATGCGGGCACGTGGCCATGGCCATTGGCCAAAGGCCGCCAAGCTGCGTTCGTCGATTTCGACGATAACCACCGGCGCGGTGGTCCGGGCGCGCGGAAAGAGGCGCTGATAGACATCGAACCACTCGGTGCGCAGCAGGGTTTCCAAGCGGGTATCCCCCACCGCCAAAGTCACCGTGACTAAGGTTAATACGCCCAGGCCAATCAGCGCGGCGCTCCAGGGCGTGCGGGCGCGGCGCTCTTCACTCACCTGGCGGCGAGATCGATTTCGAGACCGTCGTAGGCGGTGGTGACTTTCAGTGGCGGGCGTCCATTACGCGAGATTTCTTCGAAGCGGCGGGTCTCGGCCTCGACGCTCGCAATGCGCGTGTCATCGAACATCGGTTCGTGATGAAACAACGCGAGATGGCGGGCGCCGGCCATCTGGCACAGCTCAACCCCGGTGACATTGCTGGAATGCCCCCAATCCTCCTTTACCGACACGGCTTCGGCGAACGAATACATCGCGTCAAAAATCACGAGATCGGCCGCGCGGAAAAAATCGACGAAGCGCTCGGTGATTTTGGGTTCATCGAGTTTGTGCTCGGAATCTGTCGAATACACCAGCGTGTGCTGTTGAGTTTCGAAGCGATAACCATAGGAATCGCCAACGTGTAATTGGCGGAGCGGGGTGACCTGCAGGCCCGCGATTGTGTGGCACCGGTCTGCGGTTAGGGTGATGAATTCGATGCGCGCGCCTAATTGATCGAACTCCACCGGAAACGAGGGCGTCCCGTGTTGGCGCCGAAAAGCAGCTTCGAGGTCGGCATGACAGCCATAAATCCGAATCTGATTACCGGGAATATAGGCGGGCGCAAACAACGGGAAGCCCATGATGTGATCCCAGTGCACATGGGACATAAACACATGGAAAATATTTGGCGTTTGCGCGCCATGCTGGGCGAGTACCGCATTGCCAAACGGGCGGACACCGCTGCCGAGATCGCACAGCACATATTCATGCGAGTGCTGGCTTGGCGGCGTGAGCTCCAGCTCAACACAACTTGAGTGCCCGCCATAGGTTTGTGCGAGATGAAAGGGCAGGGTTAGCGCGAACGCCTGTGCTTCTTCAAGAGTGGCATATTGACGGCCTTGGGCGGCGAGTAAGGCGTGGCCAATTTTGCGCGCCACCTGCGTGGCCGTCAGCGAAACCGGCAACGAACCCCGTGTGCCCCAGAACCGCGCGCGCATCCTTCACGCGCTCAGCTGACTGCCGGGAGACAGCGCCTGCAGTCCGTCGGCTACGGTGGCGTACACCGGAAATACCAGATTGAAGCGGGTGATTTCCAGCACTTCGCGCACCACGGAATGGGGTGCTGCGACGGCGATTTCGCCGCCCACCGGCTTTGTTCGCTTGGTCGCGACCATCAACACGCGCAGCCCGGCACTGCTGATGTAGTCGAGTGCCGAGAGATCGAATAACAAGCGATCACCGCCTGTTTTGCAGTTCTCGAGATACGGCGCGAGCGCAGCGTTGAAGGTGGCGGCTGCTTCGTGATCGATGCGCCCGAGCGGTTTGAGCACGATCACGTCGGCACGGCGTTCGAACGACAGTTCCATCAATGATCCTCTAGCGAATGACGGCCGGCGGGCAGTAATTTGGAGGCCGATTCTAGGCGCTGCAGAGGACTCACGGCAAATACGCCTCTCAGTGCTGCCGGAGTTTGCGCAATTCCCGGATGGCCTTGCGATGGAAGGGATTTAACCAGCTCGCGCACAGCCGCTGGAGGACCCAAATGAAGCGGGCGTAGCCCGGAAAAACAATCACGGCCTGATTCCGCGCGACCCCACGCAGGATGGCGATCGCCGCGCGCTCGGTCGCGAGGGGCGTGAAGGGCATATTTTGCAGCATGCGTTCCCGATCAAGGTTGATGAACGGAGTCGCCTGATAGATGTTCGACTGAATGAAGCCCGGGCAAACCGCGCTCACTTTCACGCCCAGATCTTCGCCTTCGGCGCGCAGCGACAGCGATAACCCGACCACTGCGTGCTTGCTGGTGGCATACGGCGCATTGCTCGGAAAGGGAATCAGCCCCGCCAGTGAGGCAATGTTCACAATGTGCCCGTGGCCCTGGGCCGCCATCTGTTTGTAGGCCCCATTCGTGCCATAGACCACGCCCATGAGATTCACCTCGAGTACCTTCCGCCAATGTTCAAGGCTGAGATCGCGTGCGTCGCCGGCCACCGAGACTCCCGCGTTATTGAACATCAGATCCAGCCGGCCATAGGTTTTTACGGTGGCGGCGATCAGCTGCGCAACCTGGGCCGCATCCGTCACATCAAGCGTCTCCGCACTGGCCTGTCCGCCGGTGGCCGTGATTTCCTGGGCGACTGCGCGCGCCGCGTCACCTGCGATATCGGCGCAGATTACACGTGCGCCCCGCCGGCAGAGTTCACGGCTTAGGGCGGCGCCGATGCCTGAGCCCGCGCCCGTGATGATCGTGATGCAGTCTCGGAATTCTCGCATGTGAGTGCCTTTGCGGTGGTTAACGTTGGTTGGCTCGCGCGGCTACCGAATACCTCCGGCAGTGCTGGTGCCGCCTAGGCACTACGGCACAGTACACTTGGTGGCGATGATGGCCAACCCGCCAACGGCACCAAAATCTGCCCTTTAAACTTATTCACCGCGGACCCATCTAACGGACTAGCTGCACTAAGCTAATACAGAAGGGGTGATGAATATGAAACGGATTGGCTTATTCCTGCTCACCAACCTCGCCGTGATGGCAGTGATTGCCGTGATGTTCCGCCTGCTCGGCTTCGACACCATGGCGAGCCGGAGCGGTGGCGGGTTGAATCTTTCCAGCTTGCTGGTGATGTCGGCCATCATCGGGTTTGCAGGATCGCTGGTGTCGCTCGCGATGTCTAAATGGAGCGCGATTCGGATGATGGGCGCGCGCGTGATCACCAATCCCGGCAACGCCAACGAAACGTGGTTGGTGGAGACGGTGCGGCGGCAGGCCGAGCGGACAGGCATCGGCATGCCGGATGTCGCGATTTTCGAGGCCCAGGAACCCAATGCGTTTGCCACCGGCGCGCGGCGTGATCATGCGCTGGTGGCGGTCAGTACTGGTCTGCTCCAAGCCATGAGCCGTGACGAAGTCGAAGCGGTGCTCGCCCACGAGGTGAGCCATGTGGCGAATGGAGACATGGTGACCTTGACTCTCATCCAAGGCGTCGTGAATACCTTCGTGGTGTTTTTTTCGCGCTTGGTCGGCCAGCTGCTTGACCGCGCGATCTTCCGTTCGGAGAACGGGCATGGTCCCGGTTTTTTTATCACATCTTTTGTGGCCCAGATTCTGTTCGGAATTCTGGCTAGCGCGATCGTGATGTGGTTCTCGCGCCAGCGCGAGTTTAGGGCCGATGCGGGCGCCGCTACATTGGCCGGCCGCGCCAAGATGATCGCAGCGCTGGAGCGCTTAAATGCCGCGCATAACCCGCAGGATCTGCCCGATCAGCTCGCGGCTTTTGGCATCAGCGGAGGGGGTACGGGCGGGTTGAAGGCGCTGTTTCTGTCGCACCCGCCGCTCGCGGAGAGGATCGCGGCGTTACGCGCGGGGGCGGCATGACCGTAATGGTTTGTAGGAGCGACCAGAATTTCTAAGCCACCCGTTGCGCGCGCTGCTCCGGCGCCCAGCTGCCGCGACGATGGTTCTGGGTGGCGACTTGCGCCGGCGTAAAGCGTTCTTTGAGAAGGTCTACGCATTTTTTCGGATCGGCTTCGCCACACATGAACACATCGATTGCCGCGTAGCCCACCTCAGGCCAGGTATGGATGGTGATATGGCTTTCGGCGAGCACCGTGACGCCGCTGACCCCTTGTCCATCCCCAAAATGGTGATAGTGCGAATGGAGAATCGTCGCACCGGCCGCGCGCGCGCCATCTTCCAACGCGCGGCAGATGTATTCCGGTTCCATCAAGTGTTCAGCACCCCAGAATTCGACCAATAGATGATCACCGGCGTAACGCGCACCGGTAGCGTCGGTCTTGAAGTGATCCAGGGAACTGTCGTTCATGCCAATCCTCCCGTAATTTCAGTCATCCAGCGCGGTAAAACAAAGCTCGCGCAGTGGAGCTCTGGCGTGTAGTGCTTGGTCGCGAAGCCGGCCGCTCTGAAGCGCGCCTGGAGGGCGGGCAGTTCCGGCTGCAGCGCGCTCACCTGATCGCTCGCGAGGCCCAAGGTCATCGTGCCGCCGTAATAGGTCGGCACCGCGATCCCGTAACAACGCGCCTTCAGGCCTAAGTCACGCAGCAACTGCATGCTCTGGCGAGATTCCTGTGGCTGTAAAAAGATCACACCATCCTGCAGGGCGAGCACGCCACCCGGGTTCAAGGCCTTGCGACACAGGTCATAGAAGGTGCGCGAGAACAGCACTTCACCGGCGCCGACCGGATCTGTTGAATCGACCAGGATCGCGTCGTACTTGCGGGTTTCCCGCTGCATGAATTTAAAAGCGTCTTCAATCACGAGTTCGGCGCGGGGATCGCGATAAATAGCACCGGCGAGGTTCAGTGACGGCATCTGCGTCACGCAAAAATCCACCACCGTGCGATCAATTTCGACCATATCGACATGGTCAATGGGGTGCTTGAGCACCTCGCGCAGGATTCCCCCATCACCACCACCAACGATCATCACACGCCGCGGTTGCGCCGAAGCGAACAACGGCACGTGGGTCAGCATCTCGTGATAAACGAACTCATCTTTTTCGGTGGTCTGCACGATGCCGTCGAGCACCAGCACTTTGCCCCAGCGCTGGGTCGCAAAGATCTGCACCTTTTGAAAAGGGGTCGCACCCTCAAAGAGCAGGGCGTCGGCGGTAAACCCTTGGAAAACCTCGTCGCCGTACAAGGTTTCTTGAAAGCGTATCCCCACTATGGTCAGACCGCCTGCGCGAGCGCGGGCGCGAACCGGCCGCGTTCCAGCACGTGGGTGACCACGGTCTCTGGCGCGAAGTATTTGCGACAGACCTGCGCTGCGAGGTCGTTGTCGAAACGCTTGCAGGAGAAAATGTCGATGTAAACCTGCCCCAGGTTCTCAGCGAAATGGGCGCAGATATTGGAAGTTTCGATGAGCTGCAGCAGGGTATAACCTGCGGCGTCGAAGGAGTGCGTGGCGAAATGTTCGAGCTGCGGTTCGCCGTAGGCTTTCATCTTGATGGCAGCGATCAGGTCTCTGACCCATGCGCGCAGATGGTCGGCGTTGACTAAGCGGTCGCGAGGGCAACCAGCGAGATCGAGGACCAGGTGTTGACCCCAAATCGGTGCGTCTTGATTCATGTACAGAAACCCTCGTAGTTAAAAGTTGAGCATGACCCCACCACGAGTACAGCGCCGCTGCCAGCGCAGTTAGTTTCTTAACTTAGCCGCTGACTATGTGAGGAGCCTCCTCGCGTTCGCTTGTTCGATTACTGGAACAACTCACAAAGCCTCCGACCTATTGCAGAGCGCGCAATCTACACTTTTTGTTCTTGATTGCAAGAAAAAAAACGGCGCATGGGGCGGCCGTTTTTCAGGCTTGGCGGTGGCTCAGTTCTGGCGTTCGTCGCGCGGCAGCCAGGCGAGCAACTCGCGCAGTGCCGGCCGATAGCCAGCGATATTGAAATGATCGATATCCGCGAGCACCTTGAATTCCAACGGACAGCCATTGGCGCGCAAGGCCGCTAGACGCGGTTGCAGGTGCGCGCTCGGAAAGAGGCGATCAGCATGGGAATGCAGCACATAGGTGGGCGTCGTGAAGGTCGTCAGCGAATCCGGTATTTGGCCAGCGATGGGCACGACTGCGGCAAACACCAGCTCGGCCTGCGCAAGTAAATGCCAGCAGCCAATCGCGCCCAGGCTATAGCCAACGAGGTAGCGCAGCTGCGCAGCATTCGCATAGTGCGCTTCAACCTGTGTCAAGACGCTGCGCACAGCACGTGCGTTGACCGGCGTTTGCCAGTCTCCGCCTTGGCTGGTAGGCGCCACCAGGATTGCCTGGAGGGTTTGCCAGGCCGGGACGATCAACTGTTCGAGCAGACCGCGCCCGTAGTGGCCAACGGGCGTGCCACCGTAATGCAGCACCAAGACGATGGGTGCGCCGCGCAGGATGGCTGGCAGATGCAGGGTCACGGCGACCGGTGTCCCGTCCACTTCCAACGTGAGTTCGTGATAACCAGGGGTCGCTGGCAATTGGCTGGGGCTTGCCATGCTAGCGCGCGCGCCGTCTTGCGCTTGCCGGCGTGACGCGCGAATGCGCAGCCAGCCAGTCAAGAAAATACCTTAAGCGCATCTCAGGCGGCCTTCCATAGCGACTGAAGCGAGCACGGTAGCGGTTGGCGGCGCAGCACTTCGGCAATGCCAAATGCCGCGCGCTCCGCGGTATCGCGACATACCGGGTGCGCATACACACTGCCTTGCGGAGACTTAAAACAACTGACCAGCGGTTGGCTCGCGCGTTGCCTGCCACGCTGGAGGACGACGCCGATCTCGCCATTGTCCAGGCGGACAAAAATTCCAGGTGGAAAGACCCCGAGTTCGTTGATGAAATCCGCGGCCAGGGACGCATCAATCTGCGCGCCACGTTGTAGAAAGATCTCGCGCAAAGCCTGCTGCGCGTGAATTCCATCGCGATAGTGACGCGGCAATACCATCGCTGCATACACATCGGCGAGCGCGACCAACCGGGCGGGGCGACACAGAGCCTGGCCGCGTAGTCCGTGCGGATAGCCGGTGCCATCGGGCCGCTCGTGATGTTGCGTGACGATGGTTAACCACAGCGCATCGGTGACCCCTGCGGCTTCCAATAAGGCGGCGCTTTTGAGTGGATGTTCGTGGGCAATGGACAGTTGCGCAGGGGACAGTGCGCCAGCCTGGTTCGCGGCAGTCTCGTGCAGCGCAAGCATGCCGAGATTGCAGGTCAACGCGGCCGCGACGGTGGTCAGGCGGGTCGCTTCGTCGAAACCGCAGCGCTCGCCCAGTAGCGCACAGATTGCCCCCACCATGACCGGATGTACCTGCGCATAGGACACCGTCTCATCGAGGAGCAGGCTGTACAGCACGGCATCCGGCGTGCGTTGCAGGAGTTCCCCAAACTCCCGAGTAAAGTCGCGAATCTGGGCTGGCAGTGTGCTCGCAGGGTGCGTGAAATCCTGCGTGAGAAGCTGCCAAATCCGGGTACGCAGTACGGCCAATGTCTCCAACGCGCTGCCGTCGGCGCGCCGGTGGGCGTTGGTCTCAGTTTTCTCACCCTGCATGCTGGGGATGCGCGCGCAGAAGTTTCTAGCCTGCAGTCAGGGCCGCCAGCACCGCGGCCGGATGGGTTTCGGCCTTCGGCACTTTCCGCCAGTGCTTACGGATCTTGCCATCGGCCCCGATCCAAACCGTCGAGCGAATCACCCCGACAGTTTTTTTGCCGTACAGCATCTTCTCGCCATAGGCCGCATATTTCACCATGACCTCGCGCTCGGGATCGGAGAGCAGAATGAAGGGCAGGCCGTACTTCAACGCGAAGGCTGCGTGAGATTCACTGCTATCAGCCGACACCCCCAGCACCACCACGCCACGCTTCTTCAGCGCCGCCCAATGATCGCGAAAGCCGCAGGCTTCCTTGGTGCAGCCGGGCGTATCGTCCTTGGGATAGAAATAGAGGACGACGTCATGGCCTTTAAATTCAGTCAAGGTGCGCGCAGTGCCGGTGTGATCTTTGAGCGTGAAAGTTGGCGCGGCCTTGCCTTCTTCAATTGTCATCGGGGCCTCCTTTTTTTATCGAGCGGCGATAACTCTGGGTCATGTACTCGTCAAAATCGGCAGGCGCGATCTCTTCTGCATCGGCGGTATCGTAGACTTCCATGTGCTCGCCGCGGCGAAACATGCGTTTGCCGAGGCGTGGAAAGTCCGCGATATCGATCTCGCTGCGTTCGCCACCAATTAAGCACACCAAGCTTCTGGTGAACGGATTGCGCAATTGATGGGGCAGCGATGGCGCCGAGAAGCCGACGAAATCGCCGACCCCCAGCAAGTGTTCGGCACCGTCGATTTCGATCACCCCTTGGCCCTGCAACACGTAAATCCATTCTTCTTCGCAATGCCGGGTGTGATAGGGGGAGGCTTCGGTGCCGGGCGTCAGTCGGATCAAACTCACGCGCGAGCGCGTCAGACCGACCAGCCGATCAAGTTGGGTGCCGGGCACGATTGAACCCGGGTTCCACACCTGCGAGATAGTCTGGCGGAACTCGAAAGCCTTTTCGGCGCGGATGATGGGTTCTTTTTCTTCCATTAGGCTTGATGTCTGGTTAGCGAAATTAGGTGCACGCACGAGGTCAAGCACAGGCCGACACGGATATCGACTCCGCGCCGTCGTTGCGAAGAGCGGAGCTTTGTCGCAATCCGGAGGAGCATAGCACTGTCGTGCAGCCCGTACAGCGGTCTCCGCGTTGTCCTCAGGCGGTCACCACCAACAGATCTTTGGCATCGACCTGTTGACCAATCGTCACCGCAATTTGCTCAATTTTCCCTGCCTGTTCGGCGCGTATCGACGTCTGCATTTTCATGGCTTCGAGCGTCATCAAAATTTCGCCGCGCGCCACCGTATCTCCCACCTTGACTGCAATCTGGGTAATCACGCCGGGCATGGGGGCGCCTAATTGCAGCGGATTGTCGCGCTCGGCCTTGGGCTGCGGCGCGCGTGGCTTGACCCGACTCAGATCGGCGACTTTGATCGGACGCGGCTGGCCATTGAGTTCGAAAAATACCGAGCGATGGTGATCGTCGTGCGGATCGCTGCTGCCCATATACCGAATGATGAGTGCTTTGCCGCGCCCCATCACTACATTGATTTCCTGGCCGGCCTCCATCCCGTAAAAAAATACCGAGGTGGGCAGCGGCGTGAGATCGCCGAATTCGCGTTGGGTCGCGGCATAGTCGATGAAGACTTTGGGGTACATCAAATAGGACGCCAGCTCCGCTTCTGAAATGGCGCGCTGAACACTGCGTTCGGCTTCTTTGCGCGCGGCCTCCAGGTCAACGCCCGGCAGGTTCGCGCCCGGACGCGTAGTGAGCGCTACTTCGTCTTTAAGGATTTTGCGTTGCAGCGGCGCCGGAAAGCCCTGGTATGGCTGACCCAGGTCGCCGCGAAAGAAGGACACGACCGATTCGGGGAAAGTGATTTCGGTGTCTGCCGACTGGACATCCGCTGGCGTGAGTCCGCTGGTGACCATCATCAGTGCCATGTCGCCAACGACCTTCGAGCTGGGTGTGACTTTGATGATGTCGCCAAACATCTCGTTGACCTGCGCATACGTCTTGGCGACTTCGGGCCAGCGCGCGGCGGCGATGCCGAGTGCGAGCGCCTGTTCACGCAGATTGGTGTATTGCCCGCCCGGCATGCCGTGCACATAGACCTCCGAGGCACCAGCACGGATTTCGCTCTCGAAGGCCGTATAGCAACCGCGCACCTGTTCCCAATAACTGGATAAGGTGCGGATGCGATCAGGATTGAGTCCGCTGGCGCGCGGACCGTGGCGCAGGGCTTCCACCAGCGAACCGAGATTGGGTTGTGAGGTCAGCCCACTGAAAGCGTCCATCGCCGCATCGACCGCATCCGCACCGGCCTCCACTGCGGCCAATACGCTGGCAGCAGAAATGCCGCTGGTATCGTGGGTGTGAAAATGGACCGGCAATCCCACTTCGTCTTTCAGGGCTTTGACCAAAGTGTAGGCCGCCGCTGGTCGGCACAGGCCCGCCATGTCCTTGATCCCGATGACATGCGCGCCAGCCTGCGCGAGTTCTTTGGCGAGTCCCACGTAATATTTCAAATCATATTTAGTGCAGGTGGGATCGCTCAGGTTGCCGGTATAGCAAATCGCCCCTTCGGCCAGTTTGCCGCTGGCGACGACGGCGTCGATCGCTACCCGCATGTTTTCCACCCAATTGAGGGAATCGAAGATTCGGAAGACGTCAATCCCCTCGTGCGCTGCCTGTTGCACGAAATGCTCTACGACGTTGTCGGGATAATTGGTATAGCCCACCGCATTGGAGGCGCGCAGCAACATCTGCAAAAGCACATTGGGCATCCGCTCGCGTAAGCCGCGCAGACGCTGCCACGGGCATTCATGCAGGAAGCGCATGGCGACATCGAAGGTCGCACCGCCCCAGCATTCGATGGAGAACAAGTCGGGCAGCAGCTCTGCATAGGCGCTTGCCACTTGCAGCATGTCGTAACTGCGCATGCGGGTCGCGAGCAGCGATTGATGAGCATCCCGAAAGGTGGTGTCGGTGAATAGAACCCGTGGTTGGGCGAGCATCCAGTCAGCGAATTTTTGAGGCCCCAATTGCTGCAACAGCTGGCGGGTGCCGGGGGGAGTCGGCTCGCGCAAGAGCGCCGGGGCTTCAGGAATGAGCAAGGTCGTCGGCCGCGGCCGCCCTTTGACGGCAGCGTTGCCGTTCACGATCACCTCACCGATAAAGCGCAGCAAGGGTGTCGCGAAATCCTGCCGATGTTCGAAATCGAAGAGCTCGGGGGTGGTATCGATAAAAGTGGTGCAATAGCGTGCGGCCGCGAAATCGGGGTGCCTTAGCAGTTGTTCCAGGAAGCGTAGGTTAGTGACCACGCCGCGCACTCTAAATTCGCGCAGCGCGCGTAGCATACGCGCGGTGGTTTCATCAGGCGTGGTGCCCCAGGCAGTCACCTTCACCAGCAGTGAATCGTAGAAGCGGGTGATTTGAGCGCCCGCGTACGCGGTGCCGGCATCTAAGCGGATGCCGAACCCGGCGGGACTGCGATAAGCGGTAATCGTGCCGTAATCGGGAATGAAATTGTTTTCGGGATCCTCAGTGGTGATCCGGCATTGCATGGCGAAACCATTGCAGCGGATATCCGCCTGTTGTGGCACGCCGCTGTCGATCTCCCCGATGGTGGCGCCTTCCGCAATCCGGATTTGCGCTTTCACGATATCAACCCCGGTGATTTCCTCGGTGACCGTGTGTTCGACCTGGATCCGCGGATTCACCTCGATGAAATAAACCTCCCCGCTATCGGCGTTCTGCAGAAACTCCACGGTGCCGGCGTTGGAGTAGCCCGCCGCGCGACACAGTTTGAGCGCGGAGGCACACACCGCCGTGCGTTGCGCCTCGTTCAGAAACATCGATGGCGCGCGCTCGATGACTTTCTGATTGCGCCGTTGCACGGTGCAATCACGATCAAACAAATGGACCATGTTGCCATGGGTGTCGCCGATCACCTGCACTTCGACATGCCGCGCGCGACGGATCAATTTTTCGAGATAAACCTCGCCATTGCCGAAAGCCTGTGCGGCTTCGCGCCGCCCGACGGCTACCAGTTCGAGCAAGGTGGTTTCGTCTTCGATCACCCGCATGCCGCGTCCGCCGCCGCCCCACGAGGCCTTGAGCATCAGCGGATAGCCGATGGACGCTGCGAGCGCGCGGATCGCGCCGGGATCTTCCGGCAGCGGTCCGGTGGCTGGCATCACTGGCACGCCCGAGGCTTCCGCCAACCCCCTGGCCGCGACCTTATTGCCCAGGGTGCGCATGACGGCCGGCGAAGGACCGATGAAGATCAATCCTGCCGCGGCGCAGGCCTCCGCAAATTCGGGCCGCTCCGAGAGGAAGCCATAGCCTGGGTGGATGGCATCTGCGCCCGCTTCCAAGGCAATGCGAATGATATCTTCGCCATCCAGATAAGCTTGCACGGGGGCTTTGCCCTTGCCGACCAGAAACGCTTCATCCACTTTGAAGCGATGCAAGGCAAAGCGATCCTCCTGCGAATAGATCGCAATGCTTTCAATTTCGAGTTCAGCGGCGGCACGCATGACTCGGATCGCGATTTCGCCACGATTGGCCACCAACAGACGTTTTATTTTGCGCATGGGCTTTGTATACACTCGCTTGATGAGTGTGAAGGAAAGAAGGCCGCCGAGGCAGCGTGGTTCGCGACCGACTCTACACGAGCACTGGTGGCCAAGAAAGGCGGCGGTGGGGCGTGGCCTGCTGTGCGTGCTCGCCGTCAGCGGGTGGCTGCTGGTACCGCGCTCTGGCCTGAGCGCCCAGCTTCGCTACACCATTGCCGTTGATCGCGACCTGAAGGCGCTCCTCGTCGATGCCTGCCTCGGCGACGCGGCCCCTGCCGACCTAACCTTGAGTGCAGAAGTCCCACCGGAAATTCTGAGTGGTCTCGTCTTGGTCCGGCGGGCGCCGCACACTGCGCACTATCGGGCGACGTCGCTGGCGCACGGCTGCGCGCATTACGCGCTCGATCTTTCGCGTTTGCCGCCGGGCAATTCGCACAGTGCATTTCAGCGCTTCAGGGAGGCGATTCTGATCGATCCCACGTGGCTGCTCGCAGTGCCGCAGGACACCCAGCCGCGTACCCTGGAGGTGAACTTTCTGTTGCCGGCGAAGTACCGGATCTCGGCTCCCGCCGATCTCCAGCAAAGCGGCGTTGATCGTTGGCGTTGGCGAGTGCCTACGCGGGCATGGGCACGGGGCGGTCGTCTCGGCATCGGGCGGATGTTTCAAGCACAGGCGGCGGTCGCTGGCGCCCAGGTGGCGATTAGTCTGCTCGGGACGCCCGCAGCGGTCCGGCGTGAGTCGTATACAGAATGGGTCACGCAAATCGCGACCGCGATGACAGCGGAATTTGGTCGGTTCCCCGTCCCATCCACCCAGGTGTTAATGGTGGTACAGCCTGCCGCCAGCGAGGTCGTGCCGTGGGGTGAAGTGGTCCGCGCGGGGGCTGATGGCGTGCTGCTCTATGTTGATCGCAGCCGCACTATCGATCAGGTGGCGCGAGATTGGGTGGCCTTTCATGAGTTCTCCCATCTGCTGCATCCCTTCATGGCGCGGCAGGACAGCTGGTGGACGGAGGGCCTGGCAACTTATTACCAGAATGTCTTGCGCGTGCGCGCCGGACAGCTGACGAGCGCTGCTGCCTGGCGCGAACTGCACGCGGGCTTTGCACGGGGGCGGCGTGAGACCGACGGCGTCACAACCTTGGCCATAGCCGCGCGCGAGATGATGGTCCGCCGCAAATTTATGCGGGTGTATTGGAGTGGTGCCGCGATCGCGTTGCTGGCGGACGTCGAATTACGCCTGCGAACCCACAATCGACAGTCGCTGGCGACAGTCCTGGACAAGTTTGCGAGCTGTTGTTTGCCGGCGACGCAGGAGTGGACAGCGCGGAAACTCATGCGCCGCCTCGATGTGATCGCCGGTGGTGCGGTGTTCGAACCGTTGCTGGAGCGTAATCTCGATTCAGTGGAGTTTCCTGATCTGTCCCCCGCGTATGCAGTGCTTGGCTTGAGCGATCATGCGAGCGAACTGGCGATCGACAGTGCGCGGGCGGCGCGGCGCCTGCGTGAGGCCGTCATGGGACACGAGGCGCCATGACGTTTTTGCAACCTTGGCAACCATGCATCGGCTTATTCAGGTGGGCACGGGGCTGCGAATTCAAGCGACGACACGCGTCCCGAGCAGCAACTCTCGTTGCCGCATTCGCGTCAGGATCTCCAGGCCTCCCTCAATGACTGCCGTCGGATCCTCCTGACCAAGGTCGCCAGCGATTTGCGTGAGAATCGCGCGTGCAGTCTTCTCGCCTGAATCACGCACAGCAACAAAGAGCTGGCGTGAAATTGCGTTGAGGTCGAGCACCCCATAGTGATGCGCGCGATCCCGGAACGCGACTAGATGGGTTTCTTTCGCCGGCGGCACCGCGGGTTTGTAGTCGACCGTAATTGCGTGCACTGGAAAGCGATAGGTCTCCAGGGTGTGGATGGGATTGACGACAATCTCTCCGTCCAGCAAAGCACCGAGTGGATCAATGCCAGCCATGGGCAACAGCCGTTCATCGGTGGCGATCAGGTTCTCCAGCCAATCGAAATGTGCGAGTTCGTAGAGGTAGGGTGGATCGTCAGCTGGCCGTAACCGGCGGGTGAGATAGGCGAGAAACTCACCCGGCAACCTGGCGAAGACCGGAGTCGTCGCTTGGTGTTTAAGTAAGTAATCCCGGACCAGGGTGTGCCATTGCGTGGCCGGCAGTACGTCTTTGACCCTCGGAAAGTTATTGGCGAGGAAACCTTCGATGTTGTGGAGCACGGCATGGCGGTAGACCGCGACCCCCGCTGCGGGCAAACCTGGTGGGGCCGGAGCATGCTCAGGATCCCGCAGATGCTGCGCAAAAGCGCGTTGCGCGCGGATAAATGCGGGCTCGTTGGCGGGCGCTTTCATCTTTCTGCAACAGCCTGCAACAGGGGCCGTTGCGCCGCTTGTAAGCGCACGATCTGTGCAACTTCGGGGAGGATTTCTGCCAGTTCGGGAATATTCTCATCGCGCTCAAGAAGGGTGGGGAAAGTGCCCAGCTGTGCGTATGCGAAGCGCAGCAACTCCCACACGGGATCGATCACGGCTGCACCGTGAGTATCGATAATCAATCCAGAGTCAGTGCGCAGATGGCCCGCGATGTGCGCATAGGCGATGCGGGTGGCGGGGAGCTGTGCCAGAAAATCACGCGGGTTGTAGCCGTGATTCACGCTATTCACATAAACGTTGTTGATATCGAGCAAGAGATCGCAATCGGCCTCCTGCAGCACAGCGTTGATGAAGTCGATTTCGGACATTTCCTGCAATGGCACGCAGTAGTAGGAGGCATTTTCGACTGCAATGCGGCGCTCCAGGATATCCTGCACCAGCCGGATTCGCGTGGCGAGATGGCTGACGGCCTCGGCGGTGAAGGGCATTGGCAGGAGTTCGTAGAGGAGCCCGGACTCGCCACAAAAAGACAGATGATCCCCGTATACACGGATTTGAAACCGCTCGAGAAACTGCTTCACTTGGCGAACATAGGCGACATCAATGGGATCTGGTCCACCCAAATTCAGGAGCAGGCCGTGGCTCACCAGTGGAAAGTTGTGCGCGATGCGCGCGAAGGCTTCGCCCAGGCGGCCACCAGCGCCTAACCAGTTTTCGGGGGCAATTTCGAGGAAGCTGATGGAGGCGGGGATTGAGATCTGCAGCGGGCCCAGATGAGCCCGCCGCAGACCGAGGCCAGCGCCATGGATCGCATGAGATTGCGCCATGGTTACCGGCAGGCAGTCGGGAACTGCCGAACCCTATTACTTCTGGAGATGGGGCATCGAGCAGCTGGCGCCGGCGAAAGTGCCACACACGGCCGGATCCTTGACGCCGGTCGCGAGTTTGCCACCAGAATATGCGCCCTTGCTGTCACCGCCGTAGGTAAAACCCGTCTCGTCATTGATCATGACTTTATTGCCCTGCATGTCGACGGATTCGGTCGCGACAGTCACTCCATCACCGAAATCGACCATTTGGAACGGGTTGTCAGCATTTGCCACACTCGACAGCGCCAACACCACCGATGAGCCAATCGCCATAGCGATGGGCTTCAGATTATTTTTCTTCATCTGACCTTCCTCCTCAATTGGAAAAAACGTTTTGCGACAACCCCTGCGCGAACCCTCAAAACGGTCGATAATCTCGTTATCCGATGCGCCGGCCGGTCGATGTCATTTGCGGCAGTGGTAGGCCGATGTTATGCCCGGTCAAAATGGCTGTCTACCGGTCGGACCGAAATCGGTGAGTGTGGGGAGTGTGGTTGAGGGATAGGGCAGGACGGGGATAAAAACCCCGCCTGAAAATCTCAGGCGGGTACGCAATATGCTGCGTAACGCTATCGCTACGGGGATGGATTTTAGAAGCGGAGTGACCTGCCGACATGGGAATAAGTCCCTTATTTACTGCGTGGTTGGATAGTTCTAGGTCGTGCCTTGGCTTAGTCCTGGCCTGCGCCCTCAGCGGCGGTTCGGCTGCGGCCGTCGACCACGCCGGTTCTGCGTTGGCCCAAGGTGATCTGACGACCGCCTTTCGACTGTTTGCACAGCGCGCTCAAGCTGGCGACCCGATCGCAGAAAACAACCTCGGCGTGCTTTACTTAAAAGGCCAGGGGACGCGGCGCGACTTTGGCGCCGCACGCGTGTGGTTTGAGCGCGCGGCGGCGCATGGACTGCCAGGGGCCAAACATAATCTCGGCATCCTGTATTTGCGTGGGTACGGTATGAGCAAAGACCCACACCTGGCTGCGCGCTGGCTGAGCGAAGCAGCGGCTGAGGGTGATCGCGAAGCGCAGTTTTTCACTGGCCTGCTCTATTACCGCGGGACGGGAGTCACCCGTGACTTGGCGGATGCGCGAACCTGGTTCACGCGGGCGGCTGACCAAGGTGTCACGGCGGCGGCCTACAATCTGGCCGTGATGCAGCTCCAAGGCGAAGGCGGCGGGCGCGACGAAGTCCAGGCGCGGGCCTATCTTGAGCAGGCGCAACACACCAGCACGGCGGCTGCTTTACTTCTTGGCGAGCTGTATCTGCAGCAGGCGGACATGCCTGGTCGGGGTGACCTGGCGATGGCCATCTTCAAACCGCTCGCAGAAGCCGGCAATCCGGCCGCCCAATTTCAGTTGGGGATGATGTACGTGTTCGGTCAGGGTACGCTGCAAGATGCCGAAGAAGGTCGGTTCTGGCTGCAGCAGGCGAGCCATCTGGGATCGGCAGTGGCGCAACTGAATCTGGGCAATTTATATGCGCGCGGCGTTGGCGTGACCCAGGATCCGGTGGAAGCGGCGGCGTGGTACGCCTTGGCCGCTGCGAATGGTGAGTCCGTCGCCGATCAGAATTTGCAAAAGCTGCGCCGCGAATTATCGGGAGCGCAAATCGCGCAAGCCGAAAATATGGTTGCCACTTTGCGCGAGAAACACGCGAGTGCGGTACGTCCACCCGTGCCACCAGCTGAGTAAGGACGTCTATGTTTAATGAGGATTACACGCTCGTCCTGGACATGGACGGGACCTTGCTCGATTTGAACTTTGACGATCAAGTCTGGAATTTTGCGTTGCCGGCGGCACTCGCGACCAGGGACGCTCGCACGTTAAGTGAGGCGCGCGAACACGTCGCGCTTACCTTGGATGCAGTGCGCGGCACTTTACCCTGGTACTGTCATGATCATTGGGAGCGTCAATTCGGTATCTCAGTTCACGAGCTGGAGGTTCAGCTCGCGCATTTCATCGGAATCCGCGCCGGTACTGTTGAGTTCCTGCACTTTCTACAACGCCATGCGTATCGCACGATACTGGCGACCAATGCGCATCCCGCCAGCTTGGCGCGCAAAATGGAACGCACGGGCCTCGCAGGGTATTTCACGACCTTGGTCAGTGCGCACACGCTTGGTGTGCCGAAAGAGGCGCCTGAGTTCTGGCACGCCCTAGAGTCGCAAATTCAATTTGATCCCGCCCGTGCCGTGCTGGTCGATGACAATCTAGCGGTGCTGAGCACTGCCCGCGCAAGCGGCCTGCGCCATGTATTTGGGGTGCGCTCGCCAAGCAGCACTGGTCTGGCGAAGGAATTCCCCTGCTTCGCGAGTGTGGACAGCCTGACGGAATTAATTCCGTGGCTAGTCCGCGCGCGCGAGCGCGAATTCATGCACCGCGCGGTCATCGGCTAGGGCGCGCGCTTCGAAGCGCGTGCGGCTGCGTGCTTTCAGGCGTGGCGCAAAGACGCCGCGACCGGCGAGATTAAGCCAGCCGGTTTGAGTGCTTAGTTGCAGCGTGATGTCCTCCGCGTAATCAGCGCTGTCGGTCGCGATATACACCCGGCCATTGCGCCGCACCGGCCGCAGGAGCATCGCCAAGAACGCCGCCTGCACCAGACGCCGTTTGTGGTGACGCGCTTTGGGCCAGGGATCCGGAAAAAAAATGTAGACTGTGATCAGGCATTCGTCAGGCAATCGGGTGAGTACCGCATGGACATCGCAGACGCTCACGCGCACGTTCTGCAACTCAGATATGACGACCTGGTTGAGCAGGTGGCCGACGCCAGGTCGGTGCACTTCGACGCCTAGATAATCGTTCGCGGGGTTCCGCGCTGCGCACGCATGCAGGCAATCACCATTGCCAATGCCGATCTCAAGATAGACTGGCGCGCTGCGCACAAATTCTTTATTTAGATCAAGCTCACCTTCGGCGCTCAGCGAGAATTTCGGCAACAGGTTTTGTACGGCGCGAAGTTGCGCCCCGGTCATGCGACCTTCGCGGCGCACGAAACTCCGAATTTCGCGCCGCGGTGGCGGATCCGTGGGCATCAGGCAAGTTTCAGCTGAAAAAAGTCCCATCCAAGGGCGAGGAGGCTGAGGCATGGAGGCGCCGTGGCATCCGCCCGGCGCAATAGGCAAGGCGTCCCGCGATGACTGCGTGCCGCATCGCGCTGGCCATTTGGAGCGGATCGCGCGCTTCGGCAATCGCCGTGTTCATGAGGACGCCCGCGCAACCCAACTCCATCGCGATGCTGGCGTCAGACGCGGTGCCGACGCCAGCATCGACAATAACGGGGACTTTGATCGTCTCCACAATTTCGCGAATGGTGTAGCGATTTTGCAGCCCCAGGCCGGACCCGATCGGCGCGGCCAGCGGCATGATTGCGACACAGCCGATTTCTTCCAGGCGGCGCGCCGCAATGGGATCGTCGGTGGTGTAAACCATCACTTCGAAGCCCTCGCCGCACAGGATTTCGGCTGCGCGTATGGTCTCTACGATATTTGGGTAAAGCGTTTTCGGATCGCCCAGGACTTCCAGCTTGACGAGGCGGTGGCCGTCGAGCAGCTCACGCGCGAGCCGACAAGTTCGCACGGCACTTTCTACGTCGTAGCAGCCGGCGGTATTGGGCAGAATGGTGTAGTGATCGGGCGTCAGATAGTCGAGCAAATTCGGTTCGCCTGCATGCTGACCCAGATTGGTCCGCCGAATGGCGACGGTGACGATCTGAGCGCCACTGGCGGCGATAGCTTCGCGCGTCTGCGCGAAGTCGCGATACTTGCCGGTGCCGACCATCAGGCGTGAGGCATAGCTTACGCCGGCGATAATAAGTGGGTCGGTGTGGTCAGGGGAGATTTGCGTCATAAACACTTGCTTGGAAGGTGATGCCGAGCACGCCGTCGCCGGCTCTAACCGCCACCAATCGCCTTAACAATTTCGACGGTGTCATTCGGCTGCAAATGATACGCGCCAAATCGACTGCGCGGCACAATTTCGCCATTCACTTCAACCGCAAGCCGCCCGCGCACCGCGAGTTCTACCAGCAGCGCCGCAAGCGACAACGGTGGTTTGAACACCCGCAGTTCTCCGTTGAGCACGATCTGCATGGCTGCACTCACAGAGGGACGACGCTGCCCTCCCGTGCGACCTGAATCTGCAGGTGGGAACCCCGGGTGCTCGCGATTTGCTCGCATTCGCGATGAATGGCCGCCACGCGCGCGTCGTCGTAGGTTGGATCATGGTGATAGAGGTAGAGCGACTTCACCTCGGCGTCGATCGCAAAATTGACCACGTCCACGTAACAGGAGTGGCCCCAGCCGCGCTTCTTCGCGTAATCCTCCGGGCTGTATTGTGCGTCGTGGATCAGGAAGTCGGCACCTCGAATTGCCGACAATTCGGCCGCGCGCTCTTCGTTTTGCATGCGCGTGATCATGCGATGTTCGTCGGCACTGAACTCGTCGGCGCGCCGCGCGATCGACGAGCGCAGAAAGTCTATTTCGTTATCCGACATATAGACGATAACCTTGCCAGCGACTTCGATGCGGTAGCCGTAAGTCACGCCTGGATGATGCACGTTGTGGTAAGTGAGGGTAAATGGACCATGCTGGATCTGTCCGGCGAGCGCATCCACGTACTCAATCGCGGCCATCCAGGTTTCAATTTCAACGGGAAAGTAGGGCGACTTCATCTGGTTCGACAGCCGCTGCTCGATATCCTTGGCCGTTTGACCGGGTCCGAAGAAGCGAATTTTCCAGTTCGGCGAGAAGGCCGGTTGAAAAAACGGCAGGCCGCAAATGTGATCCCAGTGGTAGTGGGTAAAAACGATCAAGGTTTCCGGCATCTTGTGGGCTGCCATCAACTGCTCACCCAGTGGGATGATGCCA
Organism: Pseudomonadota bacterium; assembly: GCA_031417495.1. Taxonomy (GTDB): domain Bacteria; phylum Pseudomonadota; class Gammaproteobacteria; genus CAIKBL01. The sequence continues at coordinate 34,964 of JANOVQ010000620.1, forward strand.
GTCCCGCCATCACAGACTAGCAGATGTTCGCCAGCGCGGATTTCGACGCAAGATGTATTGCCGCCCACGCCGAGATGGCTCTGGTGAGGCGCGGCATAGGAGCCGCGCACGCCCCAGAAGCGAAGATAGGGCTCGGTCACGGGCGTGGCTGCTCCGCGCTGGTGTAGCGACCGATGAGCTCAACGATATGGCGGGTGGTCATCGGTTTGGCGACGAATTCCACGACCCCGAGTTCGCGCGCTGTCGCGCGATCCTGCGCGTAATCCTTCGAACTGATCATGATTGTCTGGGTCTCTTGATGTAACGGTTGACGCCGGAGCTCCTGCAAGAAGGTGAGGCCATCCTTTGCCGGCATGATGATATCCAGAAACAGGAGCGCAGGCTGATGGGTTTCAAGAAATGGCGCAGCGGCTTCGGCCGACGCGAAAGTGCGCAAATCGACTGCGAGATCCGCCAACACTTTTTCGAAAAACACCCGCACAGCGGAACTGTCGTCCACCACGACGACGAGAGGAGCTGAAGAATTTTGTGCTGTGTGTTCCATGATGATCTGTAAAGGCGGCGCAATCGGGATTGAGGCAGCCGGCGCCACTATAAGTCAAGGTGCCGGTAAGTGGCGAGCGTGATCACGGGAAGCGGCCACCTCGCGCACCCGGACCCGGGGCATCGCGTCCTAGGTCGAAGTGCGGCGCGTCCTTTGACGGGCGCAGGCAAACGACTAAAATGGTTCGCGCTGCGGGTGTAGTTCAATGGCAGAACATCAGCTTCCCAAGCTGAGAGCGTGGGTTCGATTCCCATCACCCGCTCCATTGAGCGCCCAGGCCGCGCGCAATCCCGCCTAAGCGGCGGGTAAAGCGCAAGGCCGCGCGTATTCAATTTCCGCTGCCGCCGAGCTTCAGGACAATCGCATTCACCCCGAGCTGCGCAAGCAATGCACGTTTGTGCTGTGCATCCACGAGCTTAGGGAAGGGGCCGACATGAACGCGGTACCACACGTCCTGTCCGTTGATCACCACCCGTTGAATCGTCGCCTGGACCCCTTGCAACGCCAGCTGTGCCTTCGATTGGTCCGCGTCATCAAAATTCTGGAAGGAGGCCACCTGCAACATAAACGCGGCGCCCTTCTCGGTCGGTGAGTCGATGGCCGGCGTGGAATTCTTGAGTGCAGAGAGATCATCCTCGGGTACTTTGACTTCGATCTCGGGCAGGATCTTGTAGAAATCGAACTTGGGCAGCGACAGTTGCTCTGCGCTCAATGGCGCCGCGGTCGCGACGTCCGCGGGTGGCGCGGCGGGCTCGCTTACGACCTCCGGCGAAGGCGGAAGAGGAGATGAAGCTGGCCGATGGTTCGGTTGCTGAATCCAAAGATAGCCGACGACCATGCCGCCGAGTCCAATCCCAAGGCCGGTTAGAAACGATAGCCAACTGCCCGGAGGCCGTTCGCTTGCGGGTCGTTTCGTGCCGCGTTTGTAGTCACGTGCCATTACATTTCCTGCGGCGCGGAGACGCCCAAAAGCGCCAGGCCATTGGCTAGCACAAGCCTAACTGCGGCGCACAGCGCCAGCCGGGCAAGGCGCAGTGGAACGTCTTCAACGTTAATCTTATGGTGGTTGTAGAACGCGTGGTACTCAGCCGCAACTTCGCGTAGATAATTCGCGATCGCGTGTGGTTCGCGTTGCTCGGCGGCGCTCGCTACCACGTCAACATAACGTCCGAGAAGGGCGGCGAGTTGATGTTCACGTGCCTCGGTCAGACACGCCAGATGCGGAATGCCCGCCAGCGCATCGAGTGCCTCTCCGCGCTGCGCGACCTGCCGAAACACACTACAAATCCGGGCATGCGCGTATTGGAGGTAATAGACAGGATTGTCCTGACTTTGTGCCTTGGCCAGATCCAGATCGAATTCAAGATGCTGATCCGAGCGGCGGCTGCTGTAGAAGTAGCGCGCAGCATCGACACCGACTTCGTCGACCAATTCACGCAAGGTGACGAATTCACCAGAGCGAGTCGACATTTGCACTTTTTCGCCTTGGCGGAACAGGCTGGCAAACTGGACCAATAAGACTTCAAGGCGAGTGGGGTCTACTCCGAGTGCCTGCAAGGTGGCCTTCACGCGTGGGATATACCCGTGGTGGTCGGCACCCCAGATGTTTATGGCCCGCGCGAAACCTCGCTCGAATTTGTCGAGGTGATAGGCAACATCAGACGCAAAGTAGGTTGGCGCGCCGTTTTCGCGAATCAGCACACGATCTTTTTCATCCCCGAAGGCGCTCGAACGGAACCACTCAGCGCCGTCTTTTTTAATGACAAAGGCGGTGTTTCGTAAGCGCGCCAGCGCAGACTCGAGCAAATCGCGCGTCACCAATGAGCGTTCTGAGTACCAGCAGTCAAACTCGACGCCGAAGGCGCGCAAATCCTCTTTGATCCCGCCGAGGATCGCTGCGCACGCGAAGCCGTGAAGCAATTGATAGTCGATTTCACCGAGCGCTTGACGGCAGTGCGCAATGCGGGCATCCAGCGCTTCTTCTGCGTCAGCCAGGGTCGAGAAATCAGGCGGCGGATCGCCACTTGGCGGGAGCAAACGGTGGCCGTACTGCGCTTCAATGTCGGCGGCGATCTGGCGGATGTATTCGCCGCGGTACCCATTGCTCGGAAAGTCCAGTGGGCGACCGGCACCTTCCAAAACCCGTAGCCAAACGCTCAACGCCAGGATATCCATCTGGCGTCCAGCATCGTTGACATAGTATTCGGTCGCTACCTGATAACCCGCCGCGCGCAACAAGTTCGCGAGTGCTGCGCCGTAGGCCGCGCCGCGCCCATGTCCTACATGCAATGGACCCGTGGGGTTCGCTGACACAAATTCCAGGAGAATGCGTTGTCCTGCCCCGTGCTGTGAACGGCCACAGTTGGCGGGATCGCGCAGCAGGGTTTCGACCACCTGAAAAATCGCTGTCTGACGCAAATGGAAGTTGATGAAGCCGGGCGCCAGCACAGTCACTTTCTCCAACCGTGCGTCAGGCGCGAGCTGTGCGCTAATCATCTCCGCGATCGCGAGCGGAGACTTGCGACAGGCTTTCGCCAGCAACATGCCAATGTTGCAGCTGAAATCACCATGGGCTGAATGTCGCGGTGGTTCAAGCGTGATGCTCGGCAAGGGCGTGGGAAGATCGAGTGCGCCAAGGTCGGCAAGCTGGTGCAACGCCTGCTCAATCAGCGATTTCAAAAAATCCTTCAAGGGTGTCTCACTCGTCCTGGCAGGCCGTAAGCCAACGCAGTCATCTTTGATTAACGAATCTAGTAGCGAATAATCCGGAGACGGAACACTACCAGCGATTGCGCTTTACTGAAATCCCGGCTCCCCGCCAGCAGACCGTTGGCGTTCACAGTCAGGAAATCTCCTGCGCATCAACATCCAGAGTCCAGCGTATCTTATTCGCGAGCGGCATGCTTTCTATGTGCGCGAGCAGCTGGCGGGTCGCACTCGCAAGGCTTGCGCGATCTTCGGCAGTTAACAAAAGATTGGCGCGAAACTTACCAATCCTGCGCTCCATCAAGGCCGGCACGGGCCCGCCAATCGAGACCGCGGCAGGCAGGGTCCGTTTTAAGGCCACGGCTAATTGATTCAGGAAACGCAGCGGCAACGCCCGCTCGGTCGCCTCTGCACGCAGTAACACTAATGAGGTATGGGGTGGCAACTCCGCGGCGGCGCGTTCCTGTAAGGCGTGTTGGGCAAAGTCGCGATAACTGCCGCGGCACAAAAAATCGAACACCGGATGTTGTGGATGATGGCTTTGGATCAGCACCTCACCGGGACGGTCACCCCGCCCGGCGCGTCCAGCCACTTGCAGCACGAGTTGCACGAAGCGTTCCTCCGCACGAAAGTCTGTGGCGAGCAAACCGCTATCGCCATCGACGATGCCGACGAGAGTCACATTCGAAAAATCGTGACCTTTGGCGATCATTTGAGTGCCCACCAGGATATCAACTTCACCGGCCCTAATTTTAGTGAACGCTGCATCGAGCTGCCCTTTGCGGCTGACTGAGTCGCGATCGATACGGATAGCCCGTAAGCCTGGGAATAGTTTCGGAAACGCGCCCTCAAGCTGCTCAGTGCCCACGCCTAGACTGGCGTACTCCGTGAGCTTGCCGCAGGGATGCTCAGGAAACGCCGCAGTAACTTTGCGTTCAGTGCCGCAGTGATGGCAGCGCAGACAAGAGGGGGCTTGGTGCAGCACGAGCCGCGCATCGCAACGCGGACAGTTCGCGATCCAGCCGCAATGGTGGCAGAGCACAATCGGCGCAAAGCCCCGTCGATTTAGAAACAATAAACTCTGTTCGCCGCGCGCGGCGCGTTCCCTAACAGCCTGTTGTAGCGGCACGCTTATGCCTGCCTCCAGTCTTTGCCCACGGACGTCGAGAAGACGGATCTTGGGTAGCTTGGCGCCACGCGCCCGGGTCAGTATTTCCACGTACTGATATTTGCCTCGCGCGCAGTTTGCAAGGGATTCCAAGGACGGCGTTGCCGAGCCCAACACGACCGGAATGCCTTGGCGATGTGCGCGTACCACTGCGAGGTCGCGGGCCGAATAGCGCATGCCTTCCTGTTGTTTGTAGGACATGTCATGTTCTTCATCGACGACGATGAGCTGTAAGCTGGGTAACGGCATCCACACTGCGGAACGGGTCCCGACCAAGACGCGAATTTCCTGCGCGCGGCAGCGTTGCCAGACAGTGGCGCGCGCGCGTTCGCTCAGGCTGGAATGAATGACCGCCACAGTCTCGCCAAAGCGCTCCGCAAAACGCTTTACCAGTTGCTCTGTGAGACCGATTTCGGGAATCAGAATAAGCGCCTGACCAGTACGCAGCAGCGCATCGCGGACCAGGTGTAAATAAATCTCAGTCTTGCCGCTGCCGGTGATTCCATGCAGTAGGTACGCATGGTAGCCAGCACCTGCGCGCAGGATACCTATTGCGGTCGCTTGCGCGGCGTTAAGCGTGAGAAAACGTTCCGCGTGGATGGCCGGTGTCATCGACTTCGCTACTGCTGCGGCCCGCCTTAACCAGCCACGCCGTACGCAATCGGTCACGACCCGTAGATTAGTGACGCCGGCCGCAAGGAGCTGATCCCGCGAGCGCGAGTGCGCTGCCGTCAAACCCAATATTTCGCGTTGCCGTGCGCCAAGCGCAGAGACGCTGCTGAACGCAGATCGGCCAGCACTGGTGATCTCCCACCGCGCGACTTCGAGGTCGCGCAACGGTTTGCCATGGCGTAGCTCGGTTGAAAGCAAGGCCTCAAAGACATCGCCGGGCGGGCAGTGGTAGTAATCGACAGCCCAAGTCGCGAGGTCGAGCAGCGCGCGCTCGATCACGGGTTTGCTATCTAGAATCTCGATAACATTTTTTATTTTCAGCGGCGGAACCGTGCTGGTGGTAGTAACAGCGACCACAATTCCCACGCGAGTGCTGCGCCCAAACGGGACTAAAACCCGGCAACCGGCAAGTTCGGTCTGGGTGCGCTCAGGGCAGGCATAGTCAAAAAGCGCGCGCAGCGGCGCGAAGACTGCGACCTTCAGAAAACGAGGCGGCACGCGTTTCACGTACCCTTACTCAACTCGGACTAGATTCAAGCCTTCCAGGCAATAGCCGCCGGGATTCTGCGTCAGGAGCGTGGCAAGTTGAGAATAGTCGAGATATTGATAAGGCGCTGCGCTTAGCGAATTAATCAACGGACGCTTCAGGCGCGCGCGCGGTAGCAAAGTGAGCTCGAATTCGACGCCGTTATGGTCCAAACCGAGGGTGGGGTAGCGCTCCGGATCTTGCTTGCGCGCACCGTGCAGTCTTTCATCGAGATGATAGTGGACTCGCTGACTGAGTAGATAGCGCACTACCCTTTCGATTTCATCTTCAAAAAGATGTAAGCCAACCACGGAGTATCGTAGCGTTGTGCCATAGAGGACCGGACCGTGCAGGCGGGGTTCGAAATCTTGTAGGAAGCGCATGGCGCTGAGTGCCGCACGGCGTAGACGTTCGTTGCGCGGCGCGAGCGCGGCCCGATCAAACAACTGTTGATAGTCGATCACAGCGGCGAGTACGGTAAGGTTGTCCGGCAAGTCTTCGTTCGAAGTCACCGCCATCGTGGCGCCCGCCTTGCGTTTAGCAGTGCCGAAACTTTGGGTCGAGCCGTCTACTAGCAGGCGTGCCGCTAGCTGCGCGATTTGCGTGCGCTGTGCGCGAACATCCCGACGCCGCGGAGACATGGTGCGAGGTTGTCCGTTTAAAAAATCTGATCGACGGCGCTCGGTTTGGTCTCCGCTGCCTGATAGTGCGTCCCTTGCTGAGACGAGGCGCGCGGCACATCCTGCGCGCGATAAATTTCGGAGGTGGTGTGGCCACCGCTGTGGCTACGTACGGTGACCAGCCCCGCCGGAAGCGCAGGTTCCGTCACCGGCGTATCGCGCAAAGCCACCCGCATGTAATCAATCCACATCGGGAGTGCCGTACGGGCGCCGGTTTCCTGGGGCCCCAACGTGCGTGAATCATCCGAGCCAACCCAGGTGGTTGTGACTACGTGACCATTGAAGCCTGAGAACCACCCATCCTTGAGATCATTAGTGGTGCCGGTTTTACCACCGAGGTCAGGACGCTTAAGTTCCAGCGCGCGGCGCCCGGTGCCGCGCGTAATCACCTCTTTCATCATCGAATACATAAGCCACGCATTCTGCGCATTGATGGCACGCGGTGCGCGTTCGGTGGGTAAGCTTTTTGCTGCCGCAGTCGGAGTGTCCAAAGTCGCGGATTTTGGTGCGGGCACTAAAGAGATATTTTCGCACTCGGCACAGGCAATTTCAGGGTTTGCCGTGAAGACTGTGGTGCCCTCAGAGGTGTCGATTCGAGCCACAAAATAGGGAGTGATTAAGAAGCCGCCGTTCGAAAACACTGCATACCCAGTCGCGAGCTGCAAGGGAGTTAATTCGCCGGTCCCCAGGGAGAGGGAGAGGTTATGGGGCAACGTGGCCGAATTGAATCCGAAACGACTCACATGCCGCAGCGTTTTCTTAACCCCCATCTCGCGCATCACGCGGATTGAGACCAAATTACGAGAGTTCGCCAGTGCATCGCGCAGCCGGGTTGGCCCGTAGTAGGTGCCAGAATAATTTTCGGGACGCCAGGCGCCCTCGAGACCCGGCGTTTCGAACACAATAGGTGCGTCGTTGACGTAACTTGAGGGCGAAAACCCATTTTCAAGCGCGGCGGAATAAATAAAGGGCTTGAAGTTCGAGCCTGGTTGGCGCATCGCCTGGGTAACTCGATTGAATTTACTTAATGCGAAGTCATAGCCACCGACCAGCGCAAGAATCGCTCCGTCACTGGAATCGAGCGACACCAGGGCGGCTTCTACATTAGGAATCTGCGCGAGGCGCCAGAACCCTGCGGGTGCGGCGGCAGTGGGAGGGCCACTAGTTTTCGCGTCGACCCAAATCACTCTAATGATGTCACCAGGTTTCACCAGGTCGCTCGCGCTCTGCGGCGCCTTGCCGATCTGCTCGCTACTCACGTACTGGCGTGCCCAACTCAAGCCAGGCCACTCGATTTTTAGCGTGATGCCACGGCTGTCGAGCGCCTCGACCTCGCGCTCGCGTACTGCGGTCACCAGTACTGGTGAGGCCTCCCCGATGGGTTGGAAGGGATTTAATAATTCCACCCATTTGGCATTAGGCGTGGTGGACAAATCGACGCTCGCCTCCGGACCGCGATATCCGTGGCGCCGGTCGTAGTCGCCAAGGGCGCTGCGCAAGGCTTTCACCGCGGCATACTGGTTATCACTGGCAATCGTCGTGAAAACGCGGAAGCCCTTCGTGTAGGCGTCATCGCCATATTTCTCGACCATGTATTCGCGGGTCATTTCGGCGACATGCGACGCCGAGGTTTCGACCGGTTGTCCGTGCATTTTGGACGTCAGTGGGGCGTCGCGCGCCGCCTCAAATTCACCTTGTGAGATAAAACCGAGCGCTAACATGCGGCCCAATACGTAAGTTCGTCTAATGAGCGCAGCGTGTGGATCAGCGATGGGGTTAAGGCGAGATGGCGCCTTCGGTAGACCGGCGATCAGCGCCGCTTCGGTTAACGTTAAGTTCTCCAGCGAACTTCCAAAATAGACCTGCGCCGCAGCGACGACCCCGTAAGCCCTTTGCCCCAGGAATATTTTGTTCAAGTAGAGTTCCAGAATCTGGTCTTTGGATAGTTCACGCTCGATTTTCATCGCGAGCACAATTTCTTTGAGTTTTCTCTGGTAGGTTTTCTCCCGACTCAGAAAGAAATTTCGTGCCACCTGCATCGTGATCGTGCTGCCGCCCTGGGAGCGTTCCTGCGAGCGCACGAGCTTGAGGGCGGCCCGTGTCAGCGCCATCCAATCAACTCCAGGATGTTGGTAGAAGCGATCATCTTCCGCCGCAATAAAGGCCTGCTTTAGCCGTAACGGGACCTTGCCAATCGCCACCGGCGTACGACGTTTCTCACCAAATTCGGCAATAAGGCTGCCATCGCGGGTGTAGATTCTTAGGGGCGTTTGAAAACGAACATCTTGCAGGCGCGCGGTTGACGGCAATTGCGGCAAAGCCCACCACGCGATTCCGATCACCAGGGCCACGGCGCATATGACACTAGACAGCAGACCGTAGAACGCAAGACGCAACATATGGTGGTGACCGCAAATCCAAGTAACTATATCTACGAGGCTTTACATTAAAATTTAGAGATAACGTATGGTTTTATATTAAGATTTCATTTAAAAATCGTTTGTGTTTTGAAAACGGCTTGACTATAGTTAATGCTAGTTTCTAAGGTTAACAAACACGTTTTTGCTATAACCTTCTATTTTTAAAGGGAATATTAGTGGCGCTGTTTCGGCGAAAAAACATCCCGTTGCTGGGCGTTGATATCAGCTCGACGTCGGTCAAGTTGCTGGAGCTCATTCGAACCGGTAACCGTTATCGAGTTGAAAGCTACGCGGTAGAACCACTTCCGCCCAATTCCGTCATGGAAAAGAATATCACGGACGCTCAACTTGTCGGCGAAGCGATTGGGCGGGCCCTGAAAAAATCTGGCACGCGGACCCGCTCTGCGGCCTGCGCAGTAGCGGGTTCATCCGTCATCACTAAAGTCATTTCGATGCCTGCCAATCTGAATGACGAGGAGTTAGAAGGGCGGATCCAGATTGAAGCTGATCAGTACATTCCCTACTCCCTGGACGAGATAAGTCTCGATTTTTCAGTGCTCGGGCCCTCCAGCACTGACCCGGATCGGATCGACGTGCTGCTCGCCGCCTCACGCAGCGATAACGTCGATGTGAGAATTGCCGCGCTCGACGTTGGAGGCCTACAAGCCAAAATCGTCGATGTCGAGGCGTTTGCGCTCGAGAACGCCATCGCATTATTGGCGGCCCAGGGCGGACCTGTTGGCAACGCCCATATTGTTGCCGTGATGGACGTTGGGGCGACTGCGTCCACCCTGAGTGTGTTGGAAGATTCCAAAATCATTTATACGCGCGAACAATTATTTGGGGGGCGGCAACTCACGGATGAGATCCAACGTCGTTATGGGCTGTCCTACGAAGAAGCTGGCCTTGCCAAACGCCAGGGTGGGCTCCCGGACAACTATGAACCCGAAGTACTGCGGCCTTTCATGGAATCGATGGCCCAGGAAATCAACCGCGCATTGCAGTTTTTCTATTCGTCTAGTCAGGTCGGCACGGTCGACCATGTGGTAATCGCCGGTGGATGCGCCTCCATTGTGGGCATCGATGCTCTGGTTCAATCGAAATTAGACACCCCGGTGTCCATTGCGAACCCGTTTGCGAACATGACCGCCGCGTCTCGCGTGCGCGCGGAAGCTCTCGCCAACGATGCGCCTGCACTCATGATTGCCTGCGGCCTTGCGTTACGGAGTTTTGACTAATGGCTCGCATAAACCTACTCCCCTGGCGCGCCGAATTACGGCGAGAACGGCGTACGGAATTCCTGACCATTGTGGGAATATGTGCTGGGGCCGCTGCGCTGGTCTGGGGCGCTGTGCACTACCACTTCCAGGGGCGGATCGAGTTTCAAAAGGAGCGTAACGAATACATTTCTGCAGAAATAGCCAAACTTGATACACAGATAAAGGCGATTCAGGAACTGGAGAAAGAAAAAGACCGCCTTATTGCGCGGATGAAAGCCATTGAATCCCTGCAGACCAGCCGTCCCATCGTCGTCCATCTGTTCGACGAGATGGCGAATTCGCTTCCGGACGGGGTTTACCTCAAAGAAGTCTCTCAAACCGGCACGACGATCGAACTCAAAGGCGTGGCCGAATCGAACGCCCGGGTCTCGAGTTTCATGCGCAATATCGAAAAATCCGAATGGCTGAAAAATCCCAAATTGGAAATCATTCAAACGACTGACGAAGCGAATCGCCGCATTTCGAACTTCACGTTGAAGGCCGAGCAGATCATCCCGCAACCGAGTACAGGCGAAGAGGACGACGCAACATGAAATTGTCGGATCTCAATAATCTGACGATCGACAACATCGGCATTTGGCCGATGCCGGTCAAGGCGGCGTTCACGATTCTTATTTGCGGGGCAATTTTGGGGCTGGGATATTGGAAGGACATCAGCCCGCTGCAGGACATTTTAGTCCAAGAACAGGAAAAGGAAGCCGGACTTAAGAGTACGTTCGAGATCAAGCAGAAAAAAGCCGTCAACTTGAACGCCCTGAGGCAACAACTCGAAGACATCAAAGAAACTTTCGGCGACTTGCTTAAACGCCTGCCAAATAAAACCGAGGTCGCCGCCCTGCTCGTGGATATCTCGCAACAGGGATTGGCGGCTGGGCTGGAGTTCGAGCTGTTTAAGCCTGGCGCCGAGCAACCGGCAGACTTTTACGTCGAGCTTCCGATCCAAATTACCGTAGTCGGGAACTATCACGCGTTCGGTAACTTCATGAGCGGTATGTCGGATCTGCCGCGAATTGTGACCAACCACGACATTCGAATAGTCCCCAAAGCCGACGGGCTTTTGACGCTCACGACAACCGCCAAAACCTACCGGTATATGGATGAGGAAGAGGAGATGGCGGGAGCTGAGGCAGGAAAGGCGAATAGCAAATGAGTCGGAATGCGGCGAATCGCCTCAAGTTCAGCAGGCACCTTGGAATTCTATTGCTGACCGCTACGGCGGTCGGCTGTGTCAATCGGGACAAAAGCGATCTCGAAAATTATGTCGGCGAAGTGCTCAAGCGGCCAGGCGGTCAGATCGAGCCGCTGCCCCCAATTCGTCCGTATCAGCGATATCTCTACCAATCCGCTGAGGCGAATCTCAGGGACCCATTCCAGACCTTCGCCAATCAGGCCCCGGATAAGGAAGTCGCGGCCGGGCAAAACAACGACGCTGAACAGCAACGTTACGCTGACGAAGTTGCCGCCCACAATCGCGAAGAGCTAGAGGGCTTTGAGCTCGACAGTCTGCGCATGGTCGGGACGCTCCAGAACGATGATGAATTGTGGGCGATTATTCAGGACAATGCCGGTGCGGTGCATCGTGTGCAGATCGGCAATTACCTTGGGCGCAACTACGGAAAAATCCTGAACATTCAGGAGGAAAGTTTGGAGTTGCGCGAAGTAGTCAGAGATTCCGACGGACGATGGGAAGAGCGCCAGGCGAGTCTGGCGCTTAACCAAGAAGGCAACCCATAGAAGGGGTAATTTCGAATGAGATCTTCCAACGTAATGAAACTACGCGGCGCAGATGTGATCGCGAAGCGCGGCGTCTTGAATGCCGCTGACTGGCGACGGCTCCGTGCCTGGGGAAGCGTGTTACTCGTTCTCGGCACACAAGCAGCCTTCGCGGGCGTCCTCAACGATCTGAAGTACACGTCGTTGCCGGGAAATCGGGTCCAGATAAAAATGACGCTGTCTGAGCCACTTGCGGCAGAACCTCTTAACTTTACGATCGATAATCCGGCGCGCATCGCACTCGATTTCCCGGCGACGTCGTTGGCCCTCAAAAACAAGAATCAGTCGGTTGGCGTTGGTAAGGTGGAAAGTGTGACAGCAGTGGAAGCTGAAGGTCGCACCCGAGTCGTGGTCAACCTGGTTCAGCTCATCCCATACAAAATCGAAACCGTGGGCAACGTCGTCACCCTGACCTTGGAAGGAATTCAGGGAGACATTACGGCAGAATCCGGTGCTGCGACCACGGCCCCGCCAGCGGCCACTACCGCTGCGAGCGGCATCACCATGCCGGGCGGAGCGACTCACGCGCAGGTTCGTGGCATAGATTTCCGGCGCGGTCCACGCGGCGAAGCGCAGGTGGTGGTTGATCTGTCGGATCCCAACGTCGGCATTAACATCGAGGAGCAAGGCGAGAAGCTCATCGTTGATTTCATCGACACCAAACTGCCCGAGGCGCTTGATCGCAAGCTCGATGTAATGGACTTTGCGACACCCGCGCAAGAAATTGATACTACCCGACACGGCAATGGGACACGGATGACGATCACTCCCAAAGGGCTATATGAGCATCTCGCATATCAGTCGGACAACACCTTTACTCTCGAACTGCGACCGCTGACTAAAGTCGAAGAAGAGCAGTTGAAGAAGGATAAATTCGGCTTCACCGGTGAACGTCTGTCACTCAACTTCCAGGACATCGAAGTGCGCGCGGTGCTCCAGCTCATCGCGGATTTCACTGGCTTTAACCTGGTGACGAGCGACACGGTGGCTGGCAATGTCACGTTGCGCTTGAAAAATGTGCCTTGGGATCAGGCGATGGATCTGATTCTTAAGACCAAAGGCCTCGGCATGCGGCAATCAGGCAATGTGATCATGGTCGCGCCGCAGGAAGAGATCGCGGCGCGCGAAAAGCTGGAACTTGAATCTCAAAAGCAGATCCAGGAGTTGGCACCACTTAAGACCGAATTTGTGCAGGTCAATTATGCCAAGGCGGAAACGCTTGCCGAACTGCTGAAGGCGGAGTCGAACAATCTGTTAACTGATCGTGGCAACGTTACAGTGGACCAAAGAACTAACACCCTGTTGGTACAGGACACGGCCGAGGCGCTGACTGACATTCGCAAAG
>JANOVQ010000621.1:0-6883 GCA_031417495.1 Pseudomonadota bacterium
GTCACGCTGTAGGTGCCCGGGCGTAAGCCCGTGAAGCTGTAAGAACCATCGGCGTCGGTGTTGATCGTGATATCGACCGCCTGACCGAGGTCGTTGGTGCCCTGCAGACGCACCGGCACACCACCCAGGCCCACTTCGCCCGCATCCTTCACACCATCGTTGTCGTCATCGCAGTACACAAAGCCCGAGATAGCGCTGCCCAAAAATATGCCGGCATCTATGGTCTGATTTGATTCGCCGGCGTTCAGTTGAACGATCTGACTGAACCCCGTGGCAGTATTCGCGTCACTGTCCTGTGCATCTTGCGTATTGGAATTGGCGTCTTGCGCGGTGAACTGGTAGTCGGGCGCAACAAACTTCACTTGATAGTCGCCGGCGCCCAGCCCTGCAAACTGGTAGAAGCCATGCTCTACGGCAATCGTGCTGAAATCGTCGCCCGTTGTCGTGCTCGCGATCTTGATACCGTCCTTCCAGAGTTCGACAACCAGGTTATCGACACCCGCTTCGCCGGTGTCCTGAATGCCGTTGGCATTGCTGTCCAACCAGACAAAATCCCCGAGCTTGGCGTTTTTCAATTGCACGATGAGCGGTTGAATACCCGGAGCAGTCTCCGTGCCAGTTAGCGGCGAAGGGTCTATCAGCATCGAAAAATTCGTGCCGGGCGGCGGCGAGACATAGTGACCAATGGTCACTGCATTGTTAGCTGCCGATAGCAGAAAATCGATGTCGGCAGAGGCGACGGTATTACGATTATTGTCGCTCAAGAACCGCCCGAAGCCTTCGGAATCAATCGTTGCTTGACTGAAGCCCAGAATCCGCCAAATTGCCGTTTGAACTTCGCCGTAATTGTATTTACCGGCGTATTTGGGATCGGAAGTGAAATTCTGTGACAACAACCAATTCAGTTTATCTACCTGAACTTGCGTCAGGGCGTTGTAATTGACATCGGTAGGCTTAATTTGCTGGAAGGAGCCGTTGGTGCTCGCTTCTATCGAGTCAGCATTGAAAGTTCGCGGCTCGACGCGGATGCCCAACGTGGGATCAATGCAATACGCATCGTAGACGCCGTTCGGTATCAGGGGGTTAGTGCTACCCGTGACATGCATGTCATAGAAGCTCGGCGCGCCCGCATCGGTTTGCTGACCGAAAGTCGAAGTACCTGCATTTAACGCGGAAGAGCTAACGCTGATAATTAACGTTGTCATTTTTTTAAGTCCTACTTTTGTGCGATGTTGTAGTGATAGTGCGTAAGATCACAGTCGAGCGTCTGGAGCTATTCTTTTTCTTCCATCAGACGATCTCAGGTGTCCGCACAGACGCGTTGGGAACCCATAATGCTATGGACGTGCTTGCTAAATGTTCAAATGCTGAATGTGCCTAGCAAAAACCATTAAGCGTGCTCGCTTGAGCCTCAGGCCAGTCCTCTAAGCGGTCTTGAGGCCGCGTCTCGAACGACTCCCACTGGCCGTCTGTGAGTCTTCGCTCAAACCAAAACTTTCGTGGGATCCCCTCACCTTCGAAGTCATCCCAAAGTGGCTTCCCGGACAGGATTAACCCATCCGGGAAGCCGAAGGCCACTTACTTGTTGACCTTTCGAGCGATGGCAACCGCGCCAGCCACTGCGAGGCCGACAAGCGCCATGGAGCTCGGCTCAGGAACGTTCAAGATTGGGCCGGCAAAAGCAGCGCCGGTGCTGGCGACGAATGCGACTGCGACCGCACTGAAGGATTTCAAGGATGATTTCATCTGATCGACACCTTTTTTAAAGTAGGTCTTTCTTTTTTACAAAGCGTGCATTTGAGCCAGCGCGGGGTTCCGGCCGTTTCAAAAACAACGCTAACTCCCGAAGCTGATTCAGTTGCCCTGTCAGCGTTCTTTACAAAACGCAGGGTGAACCCGCTTCTTCGGCGACTTGAGCAAAATAAGTGCCAAAACTTTTAAAATTATAAATATCAGTCGGTTATAGAAATTCGGTTCGAAACGAGAGGGTGATGCGGGCGAACGATGTAAAGTTTTTGATAGACCGCCCGCTATCGCGCCGTTTTGTCTAGACCCCAATTCACAATTTGAGACATTCGCCGCGAAATGGCCTGCTGGTACTTCGATGAACGGCGCCGACTAGATGAATATCCACTCGGTGTGTGTATCCCTCCATATCGCCTTGAGGACACCCGGCAGCACGCTTTTCGATCAGATGGGCCAGGAGCGCAATGACGCGGCTTGCCGGTATGCTGGCGCTAACGTCGATCCCCAGGGCACCACCGTTGACCTCGTCGATGACGTTGAACGTCCGGAACACCTTGCCGTTGTAGAGCGCGTCCCGCATGAAGTCGAGCGCCCAAACGCCACTCGTCCTCCGCTCGACGAGCAACAGTTGGCGCTCTCGTGTCGGGACACTTCGCTTCGACCGGCGCGGCAGGTTCAAAAGCAGTTGGCTGTACACCCGCCACCGGGTTACCTGGCAGACGCGCGTGGCCGAGACCTCGTGTTCCTCGGTCATGATCCGGATGGCCTTGCGCCTGCCTGACGGCGTCAGAGTTTTCGGCTTAGGACGTCCTTGATCGCAGTGTTCGCGGGCGCCAACCTGAGGTATGTGCGCATGAGCTTCGCGTTCTCGGTATCCAACTCCCGTAACCGCTTCAGCTCGGAAACCCCTGCCCCGCCGTACTTCGATTTCCAGCCGTGGTGGGTCGGTGTGCTGGTCCCGTGTTTACGCGTGAGCTGGGCGACCGGCAGGCCCGCGTCTCCCTCCTTTTGGATCGCCACAATCTGCGATTCCGTGAACCGCGATTTCTTCATCGCACTTCCCTCTAAACTTCAATCCTGCGGGAAAAATTCAGTTATCGCTGTCTACCGTCAGGGGCGCGTACGGAATGACCGGGTTCGACTCCCTTCAAGGTCGATACGATCTGTGGTTCACTGACCTTGATAGCTCCGATACCACACGCTGAAGCCAGGCTCTCGACCAAGGCGCCCGGCTGCCCCAATACTGTCCGGATATCCGCCTACAGTTGGGTTGAATAATATCGGCGTCGACGAAGGGTGCCATGCGGCATTGCGTCCACGTGCTTTCCGAGCAGGCACTACCCTAAAGTGGCCAACGCTAAACCAGATGATGGGCTCCCCGGACGCTTATATATTTAAGTCTTCGGCCCTAGGGGTATTGCGCATTTGACGCGCGAGGGGCGGTCAGGATGGCACTACGGCTGGTAGCGCTAAGAAGCACCTCGCGCACGAATACTCAGCTGGAACATTGAGACGTGCATCTTTGTGAGCGCAAGAACGTCGCGCGCGCGTGCTAGATGGACGTCTAATCTTGATTCATGACGCGAAACTTCTCCCAAAAATAATTCCTGCTGATTCTTAAACTCGTCGCCGAGAGCATAAGCGCCAATCGAATAGCACAGGCTCGCCATCGAATGCAGCCTTCGAATCAACTCTTCGTGTGAGAGAAAAGCACTTCGCTCCACGAACTCTGAGACACGTTCCTGGATCTCCGTCAGGAATCGCCCCAGGAGTTCGTCCATCACTGTAATTGACTCACCTTTCCAGCTCATATGACTATAGCTGGAACAAAAGAAAATTCTGTCCGCGGTGATTCCTTCTTCTTTCGTCGCCGAATAATCCGGAAGCAAAAAGCGTCCTCTAATCGCGCAAAACACAGACGCGTTGTCGATCGGCTTTGCCAAGATAGTGATGCGCTTTAAGGAACGCAATGGCAAACTTTCCAAATCGATGTCTTGGGCTGTTAGGAGAAAAACCTCCAGCGAATTCGCTAAGGATCCGTCTTGAATTGCTTTCAGTAAATCCAGTGCAGTGACGTGACCGATGTTCCAATCCAGAATGAGAACATCGTAATCCTCCTGCAATATCTCCTGTAATGCTGCCTCCAATGTTTCTACCGGCTTTACTGAAAGGCCGTAATCGTTTAGCCCCGCTACTAGAAACGAGAGATTGAGAGAATTGTCGTCCAAAGCGAGGACCTTGATTGAGGTTAAGTTCCCCGTTCCGTGGCTACTCTGTGCGGAGGATATTTGTTTTGATGTTCGAATTTCCTCTGACAACCGCAATACTTGAAGCCACGTACTCCGATCAGACTCCCGAGCGATTCTGAGTTGATCCGATTCGAACAAAATTTTCTCCAGGTCTGTATCTCTCGACGACAGCATGACTACCAAACCGTGCCGGGCCGAGATTTCGTCGATAACGGTTGGTTCGACGGAATCGCACCCGCCCGGCAGGTCCAGGAATATTGCCGCTATCTCGCCAACGTATGATTGGATGTGTGCGTTGAATGATTCAAGTGACGCATAGCAATACAGGTTGGCACTGTCGCTCAACATGCTTGCGCATTTCTCAACGAACCCGAAATCGCGAGAGAGAAGCACCACTGGAAACAATGTCATACTTCGCCGGGGTACCACGTTCGTACTTACTGGAAGTACCATCGTCGAGAGAAAAGTGGCGCTGTCGATGGGCTGAAACGAATAGGCACCGCCGGCTGACGACACAACATCTTGCATGGCATGCAAGCCTATCGAGGTCCCAAAAAAAATCGATTTCTCGACGGTTTCCGGGGCGGAAGCGGGTTCCGATTCGTTTAATCTGCTGGCACCTGCGTTCTCTATTTCTATCCTTATTTTTTTCTCGTTAGAAGGCTCGGGCAGCGATCTAATTTCTATATATCCATCACGACAATGACGTGCCGCGTTAGAAATGACGTTCAACAGTACACGTTCTGCGACTGCCCAGTCTGCGGTCAAGCTCGACACTATGCGGGTGCTCAAATCGTAACGCAGGACGGCGCCTTCGCGCTCTATACGTTCACGAAACAGTTCAACGAACGTCACTATTCTTTGATTTATCGTCTCACACTGCGACTCCTCCGTTTCACGGCCGGACTGAAGCCGGCTTGTGTCTTTGACGGTTTGACCAGCAACGATTCCCGAACACATTCGAGCCATCAAATTAACGAGATTCTCCATGTTATTCAGAGTTGCGATGCACGGCGCAGAGTAACCCGATACCTGGAGTTTATTTATTGAACCTAAAAGTTGATGTAGCGGCGTTCGAATGTCGTGAGCTAAAAAGACGAGTAATTGCGCTGTCCGTTCGGCGTTAGTGATAGCGCAAACTTCGGATCGGCGCAGTTCCTCTGTCAGCGAGTAGACGTACATAGCGAGGAAGGGCATTCCGAAGAGAAAGCTCAGTAGGAAGTGGATATGACCTTGCCACGGGAAAGACTGAAAAAACAACCAGGTTACGCCGGTGCACGAGATCAACAGCGACCCGAACAGGTAGTTCCGACCGTAACGAATTCCATAAGCAAAGGAAAAATGAACCAGAAAGAACAATAGAAACGATCCGACCTCTCCGGTGACATGGAGCCCCCAGATGGCGAAACTATTATCAATTATCAGTGTCGCGATCGGGACGGTTCTTAGTCCCGCAGAGACTTTCTGCGCAATAAAGAGAAGTGCGAGCGAATATAGTACAAATATCAGATACACAGGATGATTTGGCATTGCAAATATTGCGTAGTAGCCGCCCATAAACGCGCAAATTGCGATTCGCACGCGCGATTGGCTCACGACTTCCCTGCGAAGTTCTGATACTCCAGATTTCACTCGGCTCCAAGATTTCATCGCAGCTCCTTTCGCATCGCGCGTAGCTGACGATAGGCGCGACTCCGGATTCTGTTTCGATTCGGCGACTAGGTTTCGCTGGACTGCCAGCAGTGCTTCTCCCAAGTGCTCTTCGCCAGCTGTCTGGCGTCATTATTCTCGCCAGTCGTCTCCAACGTTTCCAGTGTGAAGAGGTCACATCACGGCGATTTTAAAGGTATCTGTCGTGCTAACCATTCACACTGTCCTTCGTTTCTGTCCGCAGTCGACCTCAGGTTTTGGGTTTAGCGATGCCGGACCATACAGTGCCGAATTGTATATCTGTCTCGGCCAGCGTTTTGGCTGGCGGTGAGGCGCCGCCTCGTGCACAGCGCTGCCTTTTTTTACATCAGGGCTCGTGCCTGACCACGATGCTGCTGCGCAGGAATCTATGAAGGAATTTGGTGTTCAGTCGGATGAATTAGGTTGCGCCCTGGTCACTTGTTGCCACCTCTATGCGATCTCTGATCTTGGTCCCAATGACCGGCTTAGTCAGGTAGTCGGGACAGCGTAGCCGTCTCCATTATTTTCGGCTAGTTGGCCCACCGTGAACATCATATGCAGTATGTCGTCACAGAGCGCAGATCCGGTAGCGGATGGTTGTGGAGCTTGATTCGATCGGGTTGCTTGTACGGATATTCCGTCCACGCGCCGCCGAATAATCCGGACAAAAATGGCCCTGAAATACTTCGCCTCATAGGTCGTGATGGGTAAGTCAAACGCTATCTCAGTGTCCGCCTGCCAGATCGCGTGCAAGTACTGCTTCATTTGCGGATCTATGATCGTGCACATACTCCACCTGTATCATAGAATTAAAGGTTTCTGCCGAACGTGCTGTGTTTTTGAGCAAAAATCAGGCGCGGCCGAGCCGCCAATATACGAGGGAGTTCAAGGTTGAGGAGGTCCGACTGGTGCGCTCAGCAGGGTGTAATGAAGCAGCGAAGCGGCGAGGTACTCCGGACTCGAGTGTATGGAACTTGGTACGGCTTCATCGTGCTCCCAATCTCGAGGGTACTCAAAGCGCCAACGAACCGCTGGAACTTTCACTGGTATCGAACGCTGAACCAGTTATGAAGCGGGACGCTTGATCTGCACCATTGGGAGCATCGAAACTAAGCCGCCCACCGGGCGTACTTTTCCGCGAGCTCCTTCGGTGGTACATATCCCAGCGATGAGTGTGGACGCTTGACGTTGTAGATCGCGTCGGTGATTCGCGGCAA
>JANOVQ010000622.1:0-5889 GCA_031417495.1 Pseudomonadota bacterium
GAGATCGCGCGGCGGATGGTGTTACGGTGGGGGATGAGTGAGAAGCTTGGCCCAATCAGCTTTGTCACGCCGCAGGACGAGGGTTTGCCGCCGGCTTTCCAACATCAGTCCTACAGTGAAACGACCGCAGCACTTATCGACGCTGAAGTTCGTCAGATCGTCGAAGACTGTCACGCTGATGCGGTACGCTTGCTGACTGAACATCGCTCTAAGTTGGACGCGCTTGCGGAAGCGCTGCTGAAAGCTGAAGCGTTGAACGAACCGGAGATTCGCGCAGTCACCGGACTGCCGGTGACCGACGCCATCGATCTGAGCAACGCGGCAGTGCTGTGACCACTCCGAGACGCTCAGAATTCCGCACCTTACTCACAAATAAATCGCAGAGCACGCTATGAGTGTCATTATCACGCCTTCCTCTGGACCGCCGCTCGTCGGTCAGGGTAATCCCGCCGAGGCCGGCCAAACCGACCAGAATATCGAGGCGGTGCTGGAGTTTTATGCACGTGAAGAGCAGAAAATCGACCGCTCACAACGGATTCTGGAACGCCTCAGTCAATTTATCGGGCAACCGGTTTTTATCGCCGCCACCTTATTTTTTGTCGCGCTCTGGATGTTTGCCAACACCGTCCTAGGTCAGTTGGGCAAGAAGGAATTCGATCCTCTTCCCTATCACCTGCTGCAGGGCATCGTCGGTCTGGGTGCGCTGCTCACCGCGACCGTGGTGTTGATTAAACAGAACCGACTCGCCAAGCTTGCTGAGCAACGCGCGCATCTGGATCTGAAAGTAACGCTCTTAACCGAACAGAAAGCAGCCAAGCTGATCCACTTGCTGGAAGAGTTGCGGCGCGACTTACCGAATGTCAAAAATCGGCATGACGCAGCGGCAGCGATTCTTCAGCAGTCGATGAATCCAGATTTAGTCCTCGCCGCCCTCGATAAGCGCAACGATTTCGAACAGCGACCGAAGTCGGCGACGGAAATCAAAGACACTGACAGTGCTGGATGATTTGCTAGCCGCGCACGCCGAGGGTCGCCGCGATCTGCAAACTGCAGGTGGGGTCGGCAACCAGGCGCGCTGATTCACATACTTTGTTTTTGGCGATCAGGGGTGAGTCTGTCTTGACGTGCGCAGCGGCGGTGCGCGCGACCGACGCAAGGCTGGCTGGTAGCGCATCGAGCGCGTTTGCGATGGCACGGTGATCGGAGGCCGCTAAGGTGCTGGTGAGCGGGATCAGCAGCCACACGTGGCGCCTAATGGTGGTGGTGCGCGCCAATACCGACATAGTCGACCTTAAATGCCAAGCTCGGCAAATAGCGTGCGCACATGCGCACGCTGCCGTTCGCGATGGCACCCCTTGCGCGGGTTAGAAATATTGCGGTTGGCACAATAACTCCCAGAAGCGTGCGAACTGCTGCTTGCCACGGAGGTCACAAGCAGCGGGGTTCGCGAAATTTTAGCGACGAAATTCGAGTGGAAAGAAGAACGTGATGCCGGGCGATTGGCGTGGTTCGTAGTACACCGGTGGTGGCACGTAGACCGGTTGCGCATAGCTGTACGGCTGTTGGTACTGGGGGCGGTAGCGATAACCGCTACGATCACCACGCCACTCTGGCTGGCGATAATTGCCGTAGCGGTCATTCCAGCCAATGGCATTATGGCCATGGTGTCGGTACTTGCGCCAGCCGTGCGATTCGCGCTGGTGGTGGCCTCCGCCGTAGTGATCGTCATCATTTCGGGACTCGCGTTCGTGATGCGAGTCACGCTCCTCGGCCTGGGCAGGCGCTAGCGATAAGCCCGTCGCCGCTGCAGTAATAACGATTGTCAGCAAAATTTTTAGACCAGAGAGCCGGTTGTCGCTAGTCCTTCTATACCAGTGATTCATGGTGACCCTTTCTTAGTTGGTGGCGGCGGACACAGGGAACTACAGGTGAGTGCTGTGGCGCCGGCAAGCGGGCTTGAGCGGTCATTTTTTGATGGCTTTATCGTGCTGAGCTTCCTCGCCACGACGGAATAAGGTATCTGCCTCGCCTTTCTGCGTTTCCGACATGCTGTTGTAGAGGGCAGTGAAACTCGGCAGCAGGTTTTTGATCCCGTCCGCATGGGCATCCGCAATCTTGGCGTAGGAGTTGAGATCGTCCACCGCCGTCATGTCTTTTTCACGCTTAATCCGTGCCCCGGTAAGCGCGTCTATGGTTTGCGCATTCTGGCGCATGGCCGCGGCAACCTTCACCCACTGGGGTTCCTGCGCAGCGGTGATTTTGAGTTTGGTGTGCAGATCTTTAATGCGCAGTTCGGCACGATCACCATGGACGTCTTTGCCTGCAGCGGCGACCGAACCAGTGGCGAAAGCGCAAATCGCAAACAGCGTCACAAGAATGCGCTGGGTGCGCGCAGCCTTGCCGCGAGAGCCGGATAGTTTCATAGGTGTTCTCCAGGTTGGTTCAGGGTCTAGCGCCCGTGTGGACGCTGGGTTGTCGAGTTCGGACTGCGATTATTTGCGTATTTCCAAACCCGCTCCGTTCGCTACCACACATGGCAGCGCACGGATGCGAAAGCGCAGTAACGCGGTGATGCGCAAAATCGCCGATGTGACTGTGCGATTCCGTACATAGCCACGCGAATCGAAGGCGTATATTCGGTGCAATACCAATGCTAAATACCGAATCGGATTACGGTCCACCGTGCCGACTCTCGCTGGTGGTGAAGGGGACCCTAATTTGCTTGAATCTCCGTGGCAGGCCGGCGAAATCATTCGCGCCGAGTTGTTCAGCGTCGAACGCCTGGAGCAGCATGCGGCAAGCTTGGCCGAAGCACAGCAGAGCACCGCGCGGCCGCCGGTGCGCCGCTCGCTTAATGCCCGGCTTAAGAATAACGAGGCGGTGCTGCTCAAAGTTTATCGCACGGTCGCTTCAGCCGTGGGCGAAGGACAGGCGATTCCGCCAGCTGCCGAATGGTTTCTCGATAATTACCATTTAGTCGAAGACCAGATCCGGCAGATTCACGAGGATCTGCCGGCAGGCTTTTATCGCCAACTGCCGAAACTCGCGAAAGGTCCCTTTGCCGGGTACCCTCGCGTGTTCGGCCTCGCCTGGGCCTATGTCGCGCATAGCGACAGCCGCTTTGAGCCCGCGACCCTGCGCCGCTTCGTACGCGCCTATCAGACAGTAGCGCCGCTCACAATTGGCGAGCTGTGGGCGGTTGCGATCACGCTGCGTATTGTGCTCATTGAGAACTTGCGGCGCATCGTAGAACTCCTGATTCGCAATCGGCGTGAACTGCGCGACGCTGATCGCGTTGCGAATCAATTGCTGGGGGTCAGTGGCGCGCGAATTGATCCCGACGCACTCATTAAGCATCACGGCAGGAATGAGAAATTCTCGGCCGCCTTTGTCGTCCAGGTAGTGAAACGTCTGCGCGACCAGGATCCGCGGGTTACTCCTGCCCTGCGCTGGTTGGAGGAGCAGCTGACGGCGCAGGGCGCGACGTCAGATCAAATGGTGCATGACGAGCATCAGCGCCAAGGCGCGTCGAACGTGACCGTGCGTAATATCATCACGAGCATGCGTTTGATTTCGGACGTGAACTGGCCTGAATTTGTTGAGGCTGTCAGTCTGGTCGATGAAGCGCTGCGGTCGGCTAGCGATTTTGCAAAAATGGATTTTGCGACGCGCAATCTTTATCGCAGCGCGATTGAAGATTTGGCGCGCCGGTCGCGTTATTCAGAATTGGAAATCGCGCGCCTTACGCTTGAGATTGCGGCCGCCAGTAAGGATGAGACAGCGCGCGAACGCGATCCCGGCTATCACCTGATCGCGGGCGGGCGCCTGGCCTTTGAGCGCAAAGTCGGCTATCGCGTTTTACTCCGTGACTGGCCCAGTCGACTCAATGCCGCGTTGGGCCCGATTGGCTATATCGGCGGCGTGGTCCTGGTCACCGCGCTTGCGCTGGTAATGCCTTTATCGTCATTGACCTCGGGCGGTATCGCGCCAATCCCCTTGACCGTGCTCGCGTTCCTCGGATTAATTCCCGCCATCGATCTGGCAGTCGCGCTGGTGAACCGCGTGGTCACACGGAGCATCGGCGCCACCATCTTGCCCGGCCTCGCCTTTGTCGAGGGTATCCCAGCTGTGCAGCGCACCTTGGTGGTAGTGCCCACTTTGCTGACGACGCCAGACGCTGTGGAGGCGCTAATCGAGCGGCTCGAAGTGCATTATCTCGCGTCAGTCAATGGCGAGATTTATTTCGCACTGCTCACCGACTGGATGGACGCCCCGACTGAGACCACCGCCGGCGATGGCGCGCTGCTCGCGCTCGCGAGTGCGGGAATTGCGCGGCTGAATGGCCAGCATGCCGCCGACGCCGAAGACGCCCGTTTTTTCCTGCTCCATCGACGCCGCGTGTGGAGCGCAGGGCAGCAGCAATGGATGTGCTGGGAACGCAAGCGAGGCAAATTGCATGAGTTAAATCGGCTGCTGCGCGGCGCACAGGACACGACTTTTAGCGAACTCGGGCGCACGCCGGTAGTGCCGCTTGGCGTGCGCAATGTGATCACGTTGGACGGTGACACGCGACTGCCGCGCGAGACCGCGCGCCGTCTGATTGGCAAACTCGCGCATCCGCTTAACCAGCCACAGTTCGAGCGCACGACGCGCCGGGTGGTGGCAGGCTACGCAGTGCTCCAGCCGCGAGTCACCCCCTCGTTGCCGATTGGTCGCGAGGGTTCATTGTTTCAGCGCGTGTTCTCCAGTATGACGGGCATCGACTCCTACTCAGCGGCGGTCTCCGACGTCTATCAGGATCTGTTTGGGCAGGGTTCTTATGCCGGTAAAGGAATCTACGACGTGGATGCCTTTGAAGCGGCACTCGGCGGGCGCGTGCCCGAAGGATCCCTGCTCAGTCACGATCTCTTCGAAGGCGTCTTCGCGAGCGCGGGCCTGGTCTCGGATATCGAAGTAGTCGAGGAATATCCTTCGCGCTATGACGTAGCCGCCGCCCGGAATCATCGCTGGGCGCGTGGCGATTGGCAGTTGCTGCCATGGATTCTGGGACGTGGCGATGCCGAACGAGGAGATCCCGGCGCGCTGCCGATCCTCGGCCTGTGGAAGATGCTGGACAATCTGCGGCGCACGCTCTCGGCACCGAGTGCAGTTCTCGCGCTCGGCGCCGGTTGGCTGTTGCCGTTGCACGCCGCGGGAGTTTGGACGGCCTTCATTTTGACCACAATCGCGTTACCACCGCTGCTGCCGGTGCTGGCCGCCATATCACCGCGGCGGCCCGGGGTGATCGCCCGCAGTCACGTGCGCGCGCTGGTCAACGATCTGCAAATGGCCCTGCTCCAAGTTCTGCTGGTCGTGACCTTTCTCGCCCATCAAGCCTGGTTGATGACGGATGCCATCGGGCGCACGTTGTGGCGCTTGCTGATAAGCCGCCGCAATTTGCTGGAATGGGTCACTGCGGCCCAGGCCCAACTCAGCGATCGTCTCGACTTGCGCGGCATTTACCGGCGCATGAGTGCCAGCGTGGTGCTGGCAATCATCGCGCCTGTCCTGATTGCGTGGCAGGGCAGCACTGCCTGGTGGGCTGCGCTGCCCTTAGTTCTGCTCTGGCTCGCGGCACCCGCCATCGCGCAACGCATCAGTCTCTCGCCGTTGGTCGCCGGGCGGGTCGCGATCTCGCCTGCCGAGCGCCACGCCATGCGGCTGGTCGCCCGCCGGACCTGGCGCTTTTTCGAAACCTTCGTCACCACTGAGGATCACATGCTGCCGCCGGATAACTTTCAGGAAGATCCGCAGCCGGTCATCGCGCATCGCACTTCGCCCACCAATCTGGGCTTGTATCTATTGTGCGTGGTGAGTGCGCGTGATTTCGGTTGGTTGGGAACCCTGGAG
>JANOVQ010000623.1:0-4145 GCA_031417495.1 Pseudomonadota bacterium
GCTTTAAGCAGGCGTGAAATCACCGGCCGTGTGGCTCACGCAGAGGCGCGGGCCTGCTCGCCCGGCTGGTCCGCTTTCGAATAGCGTTGGCTGCAGTAATAGCAATCAACGCTCTCTTTGCCCTCGAACTGCAGGTACACCAACGGATGGCCGAGGGCACCGCCACCGCCATCGCAAGCCACCGTCTCGTCAGAACTTTTTACGCGAATGATCTTGCTTGGCTGCATACCAGTCTCCCCATGATCGTCACCGACCATGACCAAATTGCCGATGTGCCCTATAGTAACAGACAACTTCGTGGAGAGACTTGGCAGCTATGAGCGACGTACGTTACACCGAAGATCATGTGTGGGTATCGATCGACGACGACGGTGTCGCGATGATCGGAATTTCCGATTACGCCCAAGAACAACTGGGCGATATTGTCTATGTGCAGTTGCCGGATATCGGCCGCGATCTCGAACAAAGCGAAGATGCGGTCATGATTGAGTCAGTCAAAACCACCGGCGAAGTGAAGTGTCCGCTGGCCGGGCGCGTGATTGAAGTGAACGAGACCCTGGCTGACGCCCCTGAACGGGTAAACGAATCCGCACTCGAAGACGGTTGGCTATTCAAGCTGGAACCCACCGACGAGACCCAGTTCGAGGACCTCATGGATGCCGACGACTACGAGGATTTCATCAGCAGCCTGGAGTAAGCACCTCCGCTAGGCGCGGCCTCAGAACTGCGCCTCGAAGCGCGCCAGAATCGGCGCAATTTCTTCTCCCATCGTCATCTGCGGCTCAGAAGCTTGCTTGCCTTCGCGTTTTTCGCGCGCGCCGATAATGGCCTGCGCGCGGGCGAAAGCCGCAGTAAAAGAATAGGTCTGAGACAATGCCTGCTTGAAATACGCCTCGCCGAAATAGGTCCAAGCGTTCTCGTGTGCGCAGCCGAACGAAGATTTATTCTTCGCCGCGGCCGTGATGAGCAGGGTCTCCGGACTCGCGAGGGTCTCAATGAACTGCCCGGCATAGCAGGCCGAGAGCACCACCACCCGCCAGCGAATCCCTGCCGCATCGAGCGCCGCGCGGAGATCTGCCGGATGCAAGGTGTTCAAGCCGAGGTCACCCAGTTCAATCGCGAATTCGCCACGCTCAGAACCGTGTGACGTCATGAATAAAAAAAGAATATCCTCCGCAGGCTGCATCTTCTTCGCCAACTCGCGCAGCGTCCTGTCTAAATTCGAGCGACTGGCCAGCGGATGTTCGGCGAGTGTCGCGCGATTATTGATCAGCCGCACGACGCGCGATTCGGCGCCAAAACGTGCGCCCATGAGCTGACTCACCTGTAAGGCCTCACGCTTAAACACGTCCTCTTCACCGAAGCCAGCAAAGGTGATCACGAATAATTCGCTGCGCCCGGGATTACCCGGCACGACACCGGCTAGCTCGCGGCGCAGCAGCGCTGGCTGCCGATAATAAATCGCCTCAATATCAAGCGCTGCCGTCTCCGCGGTGGAAGCGGGTTCGAACAGGGGATAGTCGGGCATCAAATGAAGATTGAGGTACAGGCCTGCCGCATAGAGCCCGGCATAACCGAGACCGCGCAACCCGATTTGACCGCGCGTGGCTTTTAGCGCCGGCAGCAGGATTGCAACCTGCCACGCGAAGGCGATCTGCCACAAATACCGGCTTGCCAAACTAAAACTGTCGGGCGCGACCAACGGCCACGCCGTGACCACGGCAAGCCACACTGCCCACACCGTCACGTCCGCTGCTGCGAGTGCAACGCTGAGCGGGAGAAACGCGATGCGTCCGCGCTCCAGCGCCACGATCAAGGCCACCATCAGCAATCCCAGATAGCCCCGCGCCGCCTCCGCCACCAAACCCCATGGTGCAAGCGGTGCACCGGGAGGCGCCTGGCGCCAATCGGCGAGCAGCGCGCAACCCCAACCGAGCGCGAGCAGCAACAGCAATTGACCGACGCTCGCCACGGGCTGCGGCTGGCGCAGGAACGCCAGGCGAACGCCTTGCCAAAGATTTGTAAGTAGTTGCCGATGCATTGCGGGAAAACCGGAATTAAGGCCCAATGGAAGCATGTGCAGGTCAAATGGGCGGGGGGTGCCACGTCTAAAATCCCCCTGGCCCAGGCAGCCCTGGAGTGTAGCGAGGAGGACAGGGATCTGACGAGCCCGAGACTTAATGCCACCAGGCTTCACCACTTAAAAGAACAGTATCGAGTAAGGATTTGACTGGATGATTAGTGCCACTGAGCGGCGCGCGCTACGCGCCCGATCCCACGCCTTGAAACCAGTCGTGCTCTTCGGGCAGCACGGTCTGACACCAGCGGTAATCGCCGCCATCGATGAGGCGCTTACGGCGCATGAATTAATCAAGATTCGTATACGTGGCGTGGCGCGCGAGGCGCGTGAATCAACCATCCGCGAGATTACCGATGGCATGCAGGCACAGGTGGTCAACGTCATTGGCCACATCCTGACCTTATTCCGCGCGAGGCCCGAACCCCTTACCCCAGCGGTCGCGCCGCGCAAGAAAAAGCCCGCGCGTCGAGTCGCACCTCCCCGTGCCGTACCACGCACTTCGGATAAACCACGGCGCGCCGCTGCGCCGCGCAAATCACCCGTCAGGAGAGGTCCAAAATGAAAGTCGCCAAAACGACGGTAGATTTAGTGGTGCTCGGCGCTGGGCCGGGCGGCTACACGGCGGCCTTTCGCGCGGCCGATCTCGGGTTATCGGTAGCCCTCGTCGAGCGCGATCCTACCCTCGGCGGCGTGTGTTTGAATGTCGGCTGCATTCCCTCGAAAGCGCTGTTGCATGCGGCAAAAGTCATCAGCGACGCCCGCGAAATTGCGCCACACGGGATCGTGTTCGGCGCACCAAAAATCGACCTCGACAAACTGCGCGGGTGGAAACAGAAAGTCGTCGGTCAATTAACGGGTGGCCTGCAAGCCCTCGCCAAACAACGCAAGGTGACCGTGGTTAACGGAGTGGGCGAATTCACTTCACCGACCATGCTCAAAGTCACCGCCGCTGAGAACGTGACTGAACTGACCTTCACGCAGGCGATTATCGCGGCCGGCTCCGAACCGGTGCGCCTGCCGGGCCTGCCCGAGGGTGATCCGCGCATCATGGATTCCAGCGGTGCGCTCGCCTTGCAGGAGATTCCGGCGCGGCTATTGGTGATTGGCGGCGGCATCATCGGCCTGGAAATGGCAATGGTCTATGCCGAACTCGGCAGCCAGGTGACGGTGGTCGAATTAACCGACGGCTTGATGCCGGGCACTGATCGCGATCTCGTCAAGCCGCTGGAGAAACGCTTGAAGGGTTTGCTCGCGGCCATCCATGTCGGCACCAAAGTGACTGGTGTCACCGCCACGCCACAAGCGCTGGAAGTCGCGTTTGAAGGCAAGAATGCGCCGGCCCAGGCGCCGTTTGATCGCGTCCTGGTGGCCGTCGGGCGACGTCCGAATGGCAAGCTCATTGGTGTCGAAGCCGCGGGCGTGGCGGTGGACGAACGCGGGTTCATCACCACGGATCGCCAGAAACGGACCAACGTCCCGCATATCTTTGCGATAGGCGATGTGACGCACGGTCCCATGTTGGCGCATAAGGCGAGCCATGAGGGCAAGGTTGCCGCCGAAGTCGCCGCCGGGCATAAGGCGGGCTTCGACGCGCGCGTGATTCCTTCGGTCGCTTATACCGATCCCGAAGTGGCGTGGGTGGGCCTCACCGAAACTGAGGCGAAGGCGCAGGGCATCGCGTACGAGAAAGCGGTTTTCCCGTGGGCGGCGAGCGGCCGCGCGCTGAGCTTAGGCCGCAGTGAGGGTTCGACGAAATTGCTCTTCGATGCCCAGGATCGACGGATCATCGGTGCGGGGATCGTCGGCACCAATGCGGGAGATTTGATCGCCGAGGCGGCGCTCGCGATCGAAATGAATTGTGATGCGGAGGACATCGGGCTCACGATTCATCCCCATCCCACGTTATCGGAAACTGTGGCGATGGCGGCTGAGATGTTCGCCGGCACGATCACTGATTTGTACGTGCCAAAAAAGAAAGAGGCCTGACGGGAATGGCGCTTACTTAAGATATACCGTCATCCTGGAATTTGCGCCAGCAAATATAGACGTCATCCCGGAATTTGCG